>CAKZKB010000720.1 GCA_937121005.1 uncultured cyanobacterium
GTATTGGCAAATCGACCCTGTTATTGCAAGTGGCCAACCAACTCTCGTTCGGGACGCGCATTCTCTACGTTTCAGCCGAGGAGTCGGGACAGCAGGTCAAACTCCGGGCGCAACGGTTGCAGTCGGGAGAGGAGAATGAGGACGATCGCCCCAGTAATGGCAACGGTTCGGGAGAGGGAGAGAGAGGGAGAGAGGGGGAAAATTCCTCACCCATTAACGGATCGAGTCAGTCGGAACAAAAGTTTTATTTGCTACCGGAAACGGATTTAGAGATTATTTTGCGGGAGTTGGAATCTCTGCGACCCAATTTAGCTGTTATTGACAGTATCCAAACCATTTATTTTGCCTCTTTGACTTCTGCACCGGGATCGGTGGCCCAGGTTCGCGAATGCACGTCGGCGTTGATGCAGGTGGCGAAACGCGAGAATATTACTTTATTTATTGTCGGTCACGTCACTAAAGATGGGTCGATCGCCGGGCCGCGAGTGTTAGAACACTTGGTCGATACGGTGTTGTTTTTTGAAGGCGATCGCTTCGCCAGTCACCGCTTGCTACGATCGATGAAAAACCGCTTCGGGGCGACCCACGAAATCGGCGTATTTGAAATGGTCGCACATGGGTTGCGAGAGGTTTCTAACCCGTCGGAATTGTTCCTGGGAAATCGCGATGAAATCGTCTCGGGCACGGTGACAATTGTCGCCTGCGAGGGCACTCGGCCGTTGGTGGTGGAGTTGCAAGCATTGGTGAGTCCGGCGAGTTTTGGATCTCCAAGGCGATCGGCAACGGGAGTCGATAGTAACCGCTTGCAACAGATTTTAGCCGTATTAGAAAAACGGGTCGGAGTTCCTCTGTCGAAATTGGATACTTACGTGGCTTCGGTGGGGGGAATTAAAGTCGAAGAACCTGCCGCCGACTTGGGAATTGCGATCGCAGTGGTAGCGGGATTTCGCGATCGCGTGGTAGAACCGCATACAGTGTTGATCGGCGAAGTGGGGTTAAGCGGACAAGTTCGCCAAGTCTCGCAGTTAGAGTTACGCTTGCGAGAAGCCGCAAAATTGGGCTTCAAACGGGCGATCGTCCCCAAAGGCCAAAATCCGCCCGATTTAGGTATGGAAATTATCCGGGTTGGCAAAGTTTTAGATGCCATTTTAGAAGCCATTCCTGGAACGCCGCAAGCCGCTATTTCTCCAGCCGCCATGGAAAGCCAAGACGCACAAATCCTCGATGTTGATGTAGAGTCCCGAGACCTGGATGAGGAGGATATCGAACCCCAAACCGATCTGTTTTAAGGGTATTTTGTAGGGGCGAGGCATTCGCATAAGTCAAGTCGCTTCGCTCCAATTCAGAATTCAGAATTCAGAGTTCGTCTTGGAAAGTTCGGGGGGAAGAAAATCTACGCCCCCGACTTTCCGCAGAATTAAGACCTCTGTCTAAAGCCCAGAGGCTTGACTGTGGAAAATGTCCTATGCTTTTCTTCTTGAAAGAAGAGGCTTGTATCCCTAGAATTCTCGGTCAACGAATGACTGTACCCACAAGTTGGTTGGCGAATGCCTCGCCCGATCGCAGGTGCATCAAATTGTACCATCGATTTGAGCTTAAAGTGCAGCGATATGAATTTTTCTTGACGGTTAGCCCATCATAGTTTATATTTATATATTGTAGTTAAACAATTGGCGAACAATAGCGCGATCGCAAGTCACCTGGTTTCGATCGCGGACTAAATTTAATTTTTAACTTTGAATTTTGAATGGGAGCGTAGCAACTGAAAAGTGGATTACAAAACAGCCGGAGTTGATATCGAAGCCGGACGATCGTTCGTCGAGAATATTCGCACGTTCGTCGCCGCCACCCGCCGCCCGGAAGTGTTGGGAAATTTGGGCGGTTTTGGGGGGTGTTTTGCCCTTCCGTCGGGCTATTCCGAACCCGTTCTGGTATCGGGAACTGACGGCGTGGGAACGAAATTAAAAATTGCCCAAAGCCTCGATCGCCACGATACCATTGGTATTGATTTGGTGGCCATGTGTGCCAACGATGTACTGACCAATGGAGCCGAACCGCTCTTTTTTCTCGACTATTTAGCGACGGGAAAACTCGAAGGCGATCGCCTCGCACAAGTGGTTAAAGGAATTAGCGACGGCTGCCAAGAAGCCGGGTGTGCTTTACTGGGTGGGGAAACAGCAGAAATGCCCGGATTTTATGCCCCTGGAGAATACGACGTGGCGGGATTTTGCGTCGGTATCGTCGAAAAAGGCAAGATTTTAGACGGTTCCCAGGTGCGAGTCGGCGATCGCGTTATTGGTTTGCCGAGTAGCGGCGTTCACAGTAACGGCTTTAGTTTGGTGCGTAAAATTGTGGACGATCGCGGCTTAAATTGGAACGACAAAGCTCCATTTTCCGACAGCAGCTTGGGAGATGTTTTTTTAACCCCCACTCGCCTGTACGTGCAGCCTATTTTATCCGCATTGCGCGAGGGTTTAGACATTCGGGGAATGGCACATATTACCGGAGGTGGTTTGCCCGAAAACTTGCCTCGTTGCTTGGGAGAAGGACAAGCGATCGCCATCGATCGCGCCGCTTGGCAGGTTCGGGATCTATTCCGTTGGATCGCTGCTGAAGGAAATGTCACCGATACCGATATGTTCGAGACATTTAATATGGGAATGGGTTACGCGATCGTCGTCCCCAAAACCGAACGCGATCGCGCCATTACCTATTTAGAAAAGCAGCATTTAGCGGCACGAGATATCGGTGAAGTTGTAGCCGGGGAAGGAAATCTAATTTGGTCTTAGAAGTCGCGCGATCGAAATGCTCGATCGCGCTTTGTAGACTGGGGAGCTAAGAGGGCGATCGCTCTCCAACCCGTCCAGTTGGGGAAATTTCACCCAACAGCCGCTCTCCTTCGTTGCTGGCATTTTCTTCTGTTTCACCCATCCGGGTTTCGATCTCCTCCTCTTCTTTTTTGGCGATGGTGGTAATCACTTTCACATCTTCTTTGAGCGTTTCTTCAACGCGAGCGGCAAAGGTTTTGTAAGCGGCTTTGTGTTCCTTAAACTTGTCGTAGGGGCCGGTCAGTTGGAAAAATTGCCAAGCCTCAGACTTGAGGGTTTCGGCTGAGGTTCGGTATTGGATAGACTTTTCGCCATTCTTAAAATACTGCTCGATGGCAGCACTGACGGCCACGAGTTGGCTGATGGCAAACGTGCCAATACTAAATCCCCATTTTAGGTAGTGCGAAAAAGCTGACGAACCCGCATCGTTGACACTGTAGGTGACTAAGGCCGGTAACAACACGCCGCCGACGATCGCGATCAGGCTCAACCGCGTCGATCTGGCTCGCAATTTTGTTGCTTTACCTTCGAGCCACAGCAGTTGGTCGAGCCAACGAGATTTGAGGAAGTTCTTTTGTAAATCTTCGAGCTCCAGGCGATCGATTAACTTGGAGAACTCCTCTTTCATCTGGTCGGAATAGGTTTTTTTTGGGGCCACGCTCTCTTCTCCTCTAGGCAACATTGCAGTTCTAGCCTACCATCGCCGGATCGAATTTGGGGAGATTGACATTCCCCTCTCGACCGATCTCCTGACCGAGCCTATCGGTGGATACAACAGAGGTATTGTTCGTTGCTCATTGTTCGTTGCTCATTGCTCATTGCTCATTGAAATGACAGGTGCGATCGCAGCAATTGCCCTAAATGCGGGGCTTCTCGTTTCATGTCAACGGTGCGTAACAATCCCGAAGCGACTAGAGGGTAGGCGCGATCGTCGCAAGGTTCGCCTCGTAGGGCCGCTGCCAGACCGTCGGCCGTGCGTCCGCTACCGCCTAAAATAACCGTCGATCGCTCTGCATTGACGCTTTGAGCGACATCTTGCCAAGTAATTTCGCCACCGTTACTGACGATCGTCAGCGACGGTGCAGATCCGGCCATATGAGAGGCGATCGCGGCGATCCAGGGACTTTCATCACCCCAGTTGTTGCCCGGAACCAGGACGAAGTGGGAGTGATGGGGTTCGAGA
>CAKZKB010000721.1 GCA_937121005.1 uncultured cyanobacterium
TCGCACACCGCGAATCCCGGTGACACTTTCGACGCTGTGGGATTTTTCCTCACAGTATCGGGGAGTGGATACCTCACTCACACCGACAGGTTGAGTGGGGAGGATTCATTCCCTTTTATATTCCAAAATATCGAGCAAGCGATGGACGACTTCTTCCCAGGTATAGCGATCGGCGACAAATTTCGGCCCGGTTTGGCGCGACGAGGTTAAAAATTCTGGTTCCCCGATCGCCCGTTCCATGAGATAAATTAAGTTATCCAAATTGGGATTAAAAATATACCTCGGTTCGCGATCGATGGTCATCACTTCTAAGGTACTCTCGATGCGCCAAGCAAATTCCGATCGCGTAAAATCATCTGTCGGCCCGCCCGCCGTACAAATAACGGGCAAACCGCAAGCGATCGCTTCGAGAACGGGCATATTAAACCCCTCTGCTAAATAGGGAGAGACATAAGCATCGGCCGCTTGATAGAGTTGCGCGACTCGATCGAACGACCAATCTTCGCCAATATACGCTAAATTGGGAACCACTTTCGCTCGTTCTGACTCGGTGAGGGATCGATTTAAGGTATCGACAACGCAATCTCTAGAATTATATAGCGAATCGTTTCCTTTTAACACTAAACTGGCCTGCGGGTAGCGATGGACAACGGTCGCAAAGGCTTTGAGTAGCGGTACAATTCCCTTACGATCGCTCATGGCCCCAACATTGAGAAAAATAAAGCGATCGTCCCAGCCAAATTGAGTGCGTAAAGCCCGACGATCGCCATCGGAAAGCGGGTAACAAGTCCTCGGATCGATGCCAATCGGAACCACAACGACGCGATCGCCGTCCGCACCGCTATTGATAAATCCTTCCCGCGACCAATTAGAAGAAGTAATAATAATAACGTCGGTATCTTGATGAAACGGACGCAAAGAAGGAGCTTTCATCCGCATTCGCATCGAATTTTGGACGATACCATTTTCCGTCAGACCGAAAACGTAGGTGCGATCGGCCCCACTCGGCGTTAGATTAAACGGCATATTCATCCGCAACACCACATCCGGTTTTAAATTCGGTGGCGGTTCGGGAATGTTCGCCAAAGCTGCTTCCTCCGCCGCAGACAGTATCCCAGAAGTACGCTGCCAATTTGCCAAATAGGGCATTTCCCGATGGAATAACTCCAGATCGGGATACTTTAACATTTCTAAAAGTTGGAACTGGTTGACCACTGCATAGGATTGAGAAATAAAGCGCCAACCTTCGACAAGAATTTGCATTGTGTGGAGAAATGTCAAGTTTCGCAACTCTAGCGATTCGCCAATTGCCTCTACTTGCGAACGCCGGGTAACGGAATAATGACATCAGTGGGATCGAACGGTTCCAACAAACCGCGATCGAAGGGAGAAATGGGGGCAAATTCGCTACCGTCAAACTGTCCGCCGCCAATGGTTCCGCCTCGCAACGGATCGCCGATGCCATTGAGGGCATCTTGTAGAAACGTATTCTCGAAACCGCGTTCGTCAAAGCCGCGACGGTTGTCTTCAGAAAAACTCGGCTGCAAGCGAGGAATATCCACTTGGGGACATTCGAGTAAATAGCGATCGGGATCGCGACAGGGATCGGTTTGCGATCGCCCCGGCGCGGGCAACAATAATCCAGCGCTACTGACCCATACAATTGCTATTGTCGGTGCAATTTTCATCGCCATCTCTCCCGCGATCGCATTCTTGATGTCTGTATTTTGACATTAGCGCCATCGCTTTGCCAAGTGCAACGATGGCGCTTTGGTCGCCAGTGCGGTACAGTGATTTGTGAAACGTATCGCCTGCAAGGTTCGCTATAGGGCATTCATGCTCGTTCCCCTGACTCGTACTACCCTCGATCGCCTCGTGCCCTCAGTGGCAACGGGCGCTCAATATGCCTATTATTGGGGCCAGTGGCAAGATCTGCTCAAACGCCTGTTAATTACAGGAGTTGCCATGGTCGTCGTTGCCATTTTGGGGTCGCTACTGGGCGAAGGATTGCGACTGGCATTGTGGATTGTGGTATTTTTCTACTGGTTGTGGGAACCGATCGCCCGCGCCAGTTACCGCAACGCCAGCTATCGCAAGTACGCTTACGGCGGATTTTGGCAAGGACGAGTTCTCGATGTTTACGTCACCGAAGAAGTGGTCGGCGTTCGCGAGACAGCCAACGAACGCGGCGAACTGGCGATCGTCGAGGATCTCGAACGGCGACTCAACCTGGAAGTGGGGGACAAAACCGGGTTCAAAACCTCGATCCAGGCCCCCCTGCGGCGATCGCAGCAACAAATTAAGCGCGGCGACGTGGCCCAGATGGTGGTATTCTCAGACCGTCCCAACTTAGAGCGCATTGCCTGCACCAGCGATGTCTACTTGCCTCGGGTCAACCTTTGGGTCAGCGACTATCCTTGTTTGCAGCGCGATACTTTTGTAGAAGTCAGCCAAGAGTTGCGATCGCGGCGGGGAAATACTCGACCCCTGTCCCCGAAAAAAGCTAAGCTGGACAAAAGACAACGATCGACAAGGCGATTGGAGCGATGAGCGACGGAGACGGATTTACAGGCGGATTTTTGACCGGGGCCGTAGTTGGCGGCCTGGTGGGGGCCTTCGTGGGACGGTGGCTGGCAAAGCAGCGATCGCCCGAAATTGAAGCGGCCCGCAATGGCAATAACGGGTTTATTGAAAGTGGCGAGGACGATCGCGTTCCTTCTTTAGAAGAGGAACGCATGGAAGCGGTACGCCAGAGTTTGGAAGATAAAATTGCCCAACTCAATGCCGCGATCGACGAGGTACGCGACTCGTTTCCCCAAGAGGGCGATCGTAGCTAGATCGCGATCGTCCCCTTCTGTTCTCCCTGTTACCAAAACCGAAACGATCGCCCCAAAAGTCCCACCCGTACCGATAATACCTGTAGGGGCAAACGGCGTTTGCCCTCTTGCCAGAAATGATGCTACAGAGGATCGTACCATGACAGCGATAAGCAGCGATCGCGCCACAGAGATCCAGTATGTCTGCGACGACACCGGACAAACCGTATCGGTTATCGTTCCCATTGAAGTGTGGAAAAGGATAACATCCCAGCAAGTCGAGTCTCTGGTTGTCGAAGGTTTGGACAGTGGAGAACCGATAGAAGTGACGGAGGAATGGTGGAATGCAAAACGCGATCGCCTTTTAGAGAAATTGGATGGTGACTCGCAATGACGAGGCGCATTTTTATTACACCCAAAAACGACAAGGAAAAACTGAGTCTTTCAAAAGAGGCAAAAATGAGGCTAAAAGTGACCGATCGCGGTATTACAATTCCTAAAGAATGGTTTGAAGGTACGATTGAAGTCGAAGTTGAGAAACAGGGAGAAGCGATCGTCGTGCGATCGGTAGGCACATCTTATTCGATTTGGGACTTGGGACAAGATCCGGTCGATCTCGATGAGGAGATCGACGATGCTGCTGTCAACCATGACAAGTACATCTATAACTTCTATCGGGACTTTGAATGACGGAAAAATTCCTACTCGACACCAGTTATCTCATTGCTCTAGAATTTAAGCGAGACCAAGCTCATCAATTGGCCGTTCGATCTTGGCGCGAACTCTCTCGATCGCGTCCTAGCTTGGTTGTTACATCGCATATATTTGATGAGGTTGTCACCTTTTTTAACAGTCGCGATCGCCATGGCAAGGCAGTTGAGATCGGAAATCGTCTTCTCTACGATTCTACCGTAGAATTCGTGAAGGTCGATCGCTCCCTACTCGATCAGATCGGAAGAGCGTCGTGTAGGGAAAGAGTGTAGATCTCGGTGGTCGCC
>CAKZKB010000722.1 GCA_937121005.1 uncultured cyanobacterium
TCGCTCTCGGGAGTCCCAAGAAGCTGCCGACACCGTGGCCAAATTGGTCAACACCTTCAAAAGCCGCCTTATCATCCTCTCTGTCGTCCAGAAAGAGACGGACGCAGAAGGTGCCCCCGTCGATCCGATGAGCTCGGCCAAAGCCGTTGCCGAACTCCTCAACAGCGCCCGCCAAGTCTTCCACCAAAATGGCATCGAAGCCGAAACCATCGAGCGCGAAGGGATGCCATCGTTTACAATCTGCGATGTGGCTGACGAAATTGATGCCAATCTAATCGTCATGGGCAGTCGCGGCTTGGGACTCACCGAAGAAGGGGCCGCCGACAGCATCACCAACCGCGTCGTTAACCTCTCCCCCTGTCCGGTTTTAATCGTGCCCTAGGTTGGGGGATTAGGGGTTTGGGGGTTTGGGGGATTAGGGGGACAATCAGTGACCAGTGACCAGTAACCAGTGACCAGTTTTAAGATGGGGATTTGGGGGTTTGGGGGATTAGGGGGAATACAAACCTTCTACCTCGTCCCTCACCCCTACCCCTAATACCTAAAACCTAATACCTAATCCCTAATACCTCTCCCCCTCGCCTCCTCATGATCCAATGGTATCCCGGACATATTGCCAAAGCCGAGCGCCAGTTGCAAGACCAACTGAAACTCGTCGATGTGGTTTTGGAAGTGCGCGATCTGCGGATTCCGTTGGCGACGCGACACCCGCAGGTTAACGAGTGGATCGGATCGAAGGCGCGGGTGTTGGTACTCAACCGCCGGGATATGGTGAGTTCGCAGGTGCGTCAGTTGTGGGAAACTTGGTTTCGCGATCGCTATGAAGATCCCTATTTTACCGACGCGCGATCGGGAACGGGGATCGCGGGGGTGAAAAAAGCGGCGCAACAAGCAGGCGTACAAATGAACCAAAGACGGCGCGATCGCGGAATGCGCCCTCGTCCCGTGCGTGCCGTTGTCATTGGCTTCCCCAATGTGGGAAAATCAGCCGCTATCAATCGCCTGCTAGGGCGGCGAGTGGTCGAAAGCGCCCGCCGTCCGGGAGTCACCCGTCAGTTGCGCTGGATCCGAATGTCCTCCGAATTGGAATTGTTGGACGCACCGGGAGTCATTCCTGTAAAGTTGAAAGATCCGCAAGCGGCGGTCAAATTAGCCATCTGCGACGACATTGGCGAAGCGGCTTACGACAACCAAAGAGTGGCGGCGACATTGGTGGATCTGTTAAATGGTTTAGCGGTCGATCGCCCGGATATTGTCCCTCCAGATGTCCTCTATTCTCGCTACGATCGCACTTCGGAAAACCTAAGCGGCGAAACCTATTTACACCAACTTGCCCACCAGTATAATGACGATATAGAACGGGCGGCTCGCCAGTTACTTACAGATTTTCGCAAGGGACTGTTAGGGAATTTACCTCTAGAATTGCCCCCAGAGTAGGGAGATAGCATTTAGTCCTCGCCGACTGAAGCGCTGGTTGCGTCTAGTCGAGTGGGCGATCGCGGTTTCTTAAACCCTGTTTTTCGGAGTTTTACAAGTTTAACAGATCCTCGATCGATAAATTCAGATCCTCCTCTTCCTCATACGCACCCAAGGCTAGAAATGTTTCTCGCTGAGCCTCCGTGATCCCGGTGACTCCAGTGATATTCGTGCCTTCGTAGGGACGTTGCGCCCTCAAGATTTTGATGAGTTTGCCTGTTTGTGCGTCCCATAACCTTATCGTACCATCTTTGCTACCGCTTGCGATAACTTTTTGGTTGGGAGTAAAAGCCACCGAACGAATGCTGCTTTCATGTCCTTCTAATGTGATTAAGCATTCACCTGCTTCGACATCCCAAATTTTAACAGTGCGATCGTCGCTACCGCTAACCAACATTTTACCGTCAGCACTAAACTTAACCGATTGTACACCATTTTCATGGCCGGTCAACGTTTTTAGTTCTTTTTTAGTGGCAACATCCCAAATTTTAATCTTACAATCGTCGCTACCGCTTGCCACCAGGCGATCGTCGGGACTGAACGCCACCGATCGCACTCGATGCCTGTGTTCTCGGTGTCCAGACTGTCCTAGCTTTTGGGGATTGCCATTTTCGGACGCAACTTCCCACAGAAAAACTCTCTGGCCATCGTCCCCACTGGCTAATAACTTACCATTAGAACTCAGCGCGATCGAGCGAATCCAATGAGTCCCTTTCCATGTTTTCAAGCACTCGCCTTTTTGGAGATCCCAGATTTTAATTGTTTGGTCATCGCTGCTACTTGCTAAAATGTTGCCACTAATTGCAACTGCACGTACCCAATGCTCGTGTTGGGTTAAAGTATTCGAGCATCGACCTGTCTTAAAATCCCAGAGTTTAATGGTATGGTCGTCGCTGCAAGTCGCGATTGTCTGATGCTTCAAACTGAATACAACCGACCATACCCGACCCTCATGAGCGGATACACTGCGGATACATTGCCCCGTATTAATATTCCACAGTCGCAGCACGCGATCGTCGCTACTACTCATTAATAGGCGATTGGATAAAAACATCACCGAACGCACAACATTTGTGTACCCTTTGAGGGTTCTGAGACAGTAAACTTGTTGGAGATCCCAAATTTTTACTTCTTGACCGTCGCCACCACTAATTAAGCGTTTTCCGTCAGGACTGGAAGCAACAGCCAAAACGTCACCCAGTTCTGTTATAAAAACCGAGTTCTGTAAATCTGAATTTTTTAGATTGACATCGGGCAAAAGTGTATTTTGTAAGTCTGCTTGCCAAATTGTCAGGTTCGATAGATCGAAGCCAGCAAGATCGACCTCCATCGCTTGCAGCAAGTTGAGAAAATTACCAACTAGATAACCACGAACGGGGTAATTCTGTTTGCGTAATCGATCTAAAATGGATAGAGCGAGATCGATAAATTGCTCCTTGCAAAGCAAGGCATCGGTAATTTTTTGTACCAACGGATTTAAGACTAGCCTTTTTCGATCTGCTTTGATGTAATCAATTGCATTGGCTTGGATGATAGCATACCGATTAAGAGCAAGTTCTTCTACTCTACTTTCTTCTAAAATACTCGCCTTATTTTCAATTTCTTGAAGCCATTGCTCAAATATTCGCTCTCGTGCGTACTCAATAAATACAGAATGAAGTGTAAATTCTTGCTTTCCTGCAATTTCTTTATCTTCAATTAGAGAACGACACTCCAACGAGTAAACCGACTCTAAGATTTCTAGCTTGGATAAGCCAGGAAAAATATGAGATTGTAACTCTTGAATTGAAGTTGAGAAACGATTGTTGAGTGCAAGCCAATAAATAATCTTCTTTTCAGAATCTGAAAGTCGTTCAAACTGCGAATCTAAAAGGTCTTTGATTCCATTAAAGATTAAAATACCTTCTTGTAAAAAGACCTCAACGTCGCCAGCAAACAAGTTAAAAATTGCTGATGAAACTAAGCTCAGTGATAATGGATGCCCCTGGTAAGACTCACTTAGTTTGTGATAGGCGTTAGGGGCGGCTTCTAGCTTCTTGAACTCCAGAAATTGCTTTGCAGACTCATCGTCTAATCCCTCAACCCGCAAAAATCGAACGGGTAAGTTCTGACCCGCTTGCGGGGCCAGTTCCTTCACTTTCTCGCTACTGGTTAGAACTAAGCAACTTTTATGTTCTTCACTTCCCATTCTCCTGAATAAAAGACCATAGTCTTCATAACCTTGTCGGTACTTACCAGAGCAACTACCACTTTCGAGAATATTGTCAACCTCATCTAGAACAATTAAACAGCGCGATGTTTTCAAAAGATCCATCAGGAAAGAAACCTGCTGATAAATTCCTTCAGGTATGTTAGGTAGGCGACCGAGCAAACTCGAAACGATCTGGGTCAAAATTTCGCTAACGCTGGGTGCGTAACGGAGCGATCGCCATATTACGCGATCGAACTCATCCTGAATTCGCTTAGCCAGTTGCACCGATAAAGTCGTTGTCCCGATACCACCAATACCTAATAGAGCAGCGTACATCGCAGGGGGAATCAGTTTCGCTCCAAGCTGCTGCCAATAGCTGATATAAATAAATTCGTATAGAGTTGTAACCCCGCAGATTGAGAAACCAATCGACACAGCGATCGCTCCAATCACTATCAAAAATTGTATCGAATGCTGCATCGTAATCCCCCAATTCGCAGAAATGGTGAAAAATTTCCAGATATTCCGCAACATCTTTATTCGTTTGCCACACCTCGGAAGGCTTGCAGCGTTCTCGATAACAAGCGATCGCTCGATCGTGTGCCGCCGATAAATCAACATCTTGTTTCTGGACGTACTCCGCCACCAACGGATGCAACCAATACTTTCGTCGTCCCTCTTCCCGTTTGGTTTGCAATAATGCCCTGCGGTCTAAATCCTTTAACAAAGGTTTTACCATTGTCACGTCCGTTGACAGCACCGCCGCCGCCATTTCTTCATCAAAGGGGATTCGCTAAACGCTTGCCAACTGTAACAATTGTTGCGTTTGGAGTTGCAAGCGCCCCCAACTCCAGTCCAAAATTTCCCACGTTGAAATCGTTCGACCTCGGTGCAGCGATCGCACGTCGTAACCGTGCTGTTCCAAATAGCAAAGCTGGGGATCGTCCGCCTCCTCAGTGCATAGAAACCCCGCTACCAGCCACACCGAAAGCGGAAAGCCGCGCACTGTCTCCGAAAACTGTTGCAGTTCCTCCGTTTCTCCGCGCACGCCCAAAGATCGCAGCAGCGTTTCCCCTTCCTCGGGCGCGAGTCCGTCTGTTAATTCTAAACGTTTAACGGTTGGTGCAGACGGAAGTTCGGGTATTTCTCGCGTCGTCACCAATATCGTGCTGGTTTGTCCGTTTTGCAGCCACAACCCAAAAAAGTCGCGCCATGCCCGATCTTGCCAGTCTCTCTCTGTCGCCAGTGCGCTTTCTAGGTTATCCAATACCAGCAGGCATTCGCGATCGCACAACAACCGCGCCAAACTGTTTGCCAGTGCAATTTCTGGGATAGTTTCCACTTGCGCGACATAGTAATTTCCCACTTGTCGCAACACTCGCCGCGCCACACTTGCGAAGTTGGCATTCGATCGCCCCAAGTCCACCCAAAATTGCACCTTCGCCGCTTCGTACAGTTTTGCCGCCAGCGTAGACTTGCCAATGCCACCCACGCCGACAATTTCCACCAACTTTACGGTTGGATCGGCGATCCACTCGGCGAGTTGCTGTCGTTCGGTTTCTCGTCCTTGCCAATGTTCGATCGAGGCGGGTGCGTCTTCTTCAGGCAAATCGGGGCGATCTCTCGTTCCAATATTGACATTGTTAGCGTTCATTTGCCCGATGACATTCTGCGACGCGCCATCGCGAGCCGTCGCCGTCACCTCGATCGCGTTACGATTTTCCCGTGCTGCCATCGATCGCCCGTCAGAAGGAAATAACATCACCTTCTATTTTACCCACAACTTTCTGGGTACTGCTATCGTAAGACCTGGCATCGATCGCGATCGAGTCGCTGCTTTTTGTCGCTGCGATCTCCTGCTGCAATTCTTCTACCGCCTGCACCAACGCCTCGACGAAAGCGCGATCTCGCGACATTTCTGCCTGCAATGCGGGGGCAACTTGCTGTAACCGTTCCGGCGTAGGTTCGGCTTCAATTTCGGTTAGCGTCGCCTCGATCGCCGGGTTTCCACGAAAGCGATCGCGAAGCAAATTCCAAAGTCGCGTCGCTCCCGCCACCGTTCCCGACTGGACGAGTGCCTCTCCCGCCCACGATAAAATTGTTATTGCTTCCATGTTTTGACCTGTCAAACTGACTTTATTATAGCTTCCGAATAAACCCCTCTTGCTCGAAATGGCGATCGGTGGTCAGTGCCTCTTGAATGCCCCGATCGCGCATGACCAAAAAACTGACCGCATCGCAGACCGAATAGGTTTTATCCGATCGGGCGAGCAGCAACTCGATCGCCCGATCGTGTAAATCTCGATCGACCCAAATCGTCCGCACGTTAGGATCGACTGCTATATCTGAAATAAACGCGATCGCGAGCGAACGGGGCAACCGCCGCGCCGTCACTAAGGCTACATACTCTGCCAAAATGTAGTTATGGACAACGGGTTGTTTCGCTTCGCGGTAGAGACTACAGGCGCGATCGTGCAACGGTTCGTCTCGATGCTGCAAACATAACAAACCGGAAGTATCCAACAACATCATCCCTCCGGTAAACCACCTGCGTACTCGCGGGCTAAATCTGCATCAATGCTGTCGTTATCGGTTCCCGTTGCGTATCCAAGAGACATCTCGCCGAAATGGGCCTCAACCCCTTTGCTGGTTCTGACATTTGCAGGCGATCGCTCGCCCAACCCCTTCTCAACTAGCAAAACCGCCAACTGCGCCGGATCGACTCCTGCGGCGGTGGCTTCTTCTCGAATGCGATCGTAGGCTGCATCGCTGAGTTTTAAGGTTAAATTGTGGCTCATAATTGCTCCTCCCCCGTAGTTGAATGTAGCATTGCCTTAAATTCTAAAGTGTGGGGAGCCCCATTCCCAAATTCCCTGAACCTTTACGCCGAAGCCCGAAAGCGGAACAATAGAAACGTTACCCGCGCGATCGCCCATGCGCCGCCAGATCCGGCTTCTTACCTCCATGCTCACCCCCAAGCGCCTCGCCCTCGTCGAAGCGTGCGCCATTGGTGTGGTGTCCGGTTTGGCGGCTTGGATCCTCAAAGAAGGATCCGGTTGGCTGGGGACGATCCGGGTGCGTTCCTCCGTCGCGATCGCCGACTGGCTGGTACTTCCCCTCATGGGACTCGTCGGCGGCTACCTCTCTGGCTGGCTTATCGAACGCTTTGCCCCCGACGCAGGCGGAAGCGGGCTACCGCAGGTGAAAGCCGCCCTAGCTCGCCATCCTACCAGTTTATCCCTGCGCCTGGCCGCCATCAAACTCGTCAGCACGATCGTCGTTCTCGGTTCGGGTCTCACTCTAGGACGACAAGGCCCCACCGTCCACATTGGGGCCGCGTTAGCGGGGTGGTTGAGTCGCTGGGTGCCCACTTCCCCAGAATTTCAACGCCAGACGATCGCGGCCGGTGCGGCGGCGGGACTGGCGGCGGGGTTTAATGCCCCTATAACTGGGGTGTTATTTGTGGTAGAAGAACGGCTACACTACGTTTCTAGCCTGACGTTGGGGACGGCGATCCTGTCTTCCTTTGTGGGGGCAGTGGTGTCGCGGTTACTAGGGGGGCAAAATTGGGATCTAAACCTAGAACTGGCTGCGTCGCAAGCCTATTTTGTAGCCCCGGCGATTCCTTTTGCTATTTTGGTAGGGTTGCTGGCGGGACTGTTTGGGGGACTGTTCAATCGCGGTATTTTAGCCAGTAGCGCATGGGTACGCCAGCACGTTCGTTTGAGTTTGCCGATGCGAATTGCGATCGCGGGCTGCATTTCTGGGATAGTGTTGATACTGCTACCCGTCCAGTTTCGAGATAATACTGGGTTGCGAGAATTTTTGATTGCAGGCGATGCGGGGATTGGGATTATTGCCATCGCTTTTGCCACTAAATTTTGTCTGACGTTGTTAGCCTATGCGTCCGGGGCTCCGGGGGGGTTATTTGCACCCACGCTGATTTTAGGATCGGCGATCGGTTCTTTGGTGGGTTGGATCAGTTCGACGTGGTTCGGTGTGGGCGATCCGACCACGTTTGCGCTAGCAGGAATGGGGGCATTTTTCTGTGCAGTTGCGAAAGTGCCGATTACCGCGATCGCGATCGTCTTTGAAATGACCGCCGACTTCAATTTGGTACTGCCGTTAATGTTGGCTTCGGTGATGGCTTATTTAGTCTCAGAACGAGTGTCGCCGGGATCTTTATACGATCGCCTTCTCGCCCTCAAAGGCATCGATTTAAGCGTACAAACCCAAGATCTCACCCACCAGTTAGGAGAACTGAAAGCGGAAGACGTAATGCAGCAGCGTGTCGAAACCCTCGATCGCGACTTGACGCTCAAAGAAGTCCGAGAAATTTTTTCTCGCTCCCACCATCGCGGTTTTCCGGTTGTAGACAGTGGCAAACTCATTGGCATTTTTTCTCAAGCCGATCTTCTCGATGCCAGCAAGCGCCAAGTTGCCCCTCAAACGCCCATTACTGAGGTGATGACTCCCCGGCCGATCGCCATCGATGCCGATGCCTCTTTAGAAGTGGTACTCTATCTCCTCGAACGCCATAAAATTAGTCGGTTGCCCGTCACAGAAGGACGGCGATTGCTCGGAATTATCACTCGCAGCGACATTATCAAAGCCGAATCCGATCGCCTCAAAACAGCCAACCCCGATCGCGCTACGCCCTCCTATTTAGTTTATCAAACCCGCGATCCGGCAGTAGGTAAAGGGCGATTGTTGGTTCCTCTTTCTAACCCTAAAAATACCGTTCCTCTGCTGCGCTTGGCGGTGACATTAGCCCGCGATCGCGATTACGAAATCGAAGCATTTCAGGCGATCGTTATTCCCCGCCATTTATCTCCACACGAAACCCGCGTCAAAACCACCGCCGCCCGTCGTTTACTAAATGAAGCCGAACGTACCGCCCGCGCTTGGGGCGTTCCTATTCATACCCAAGTGCGCGTCGTTCACGATGTCGCCGAAGGGATTTTAGAAATTGTCCGCGATCGTCACATCGATATATTGCTAATGGGTTGGAGTCCGGGAAAACACGCACCGGGACAGATTTTTGGCAGCGTCACCGATACCCTCATCGATCGCGCTTCCTGCGAATTAGTCCTAGTGAAATGGGGCGCAACTCAATACCCCCTCGATCGCTGGTTGGTTCCGGTTAGTGGCGGCCCGAATGTCAAAGAAGCCCTACATTTATTACCCGTTTTAATGCGATCGACTCCCACTTCTATGGTAAAATTGTGTCAGGTCTTTTATCCTGGCGATACCATCGATCGCCAAGCCTTAGACGAGGCGACTCGGGAACTCGAAAAGACTGTCCCTTGCCACGTTGTCGGCACTCCGGTTGTGGGAAGTTCCGTCCCCGAAGCAGTGTTGGAAATGGCAGAAAAATATAACTACGACGCGATCGTCCTCGGAGCAACTCGTCAAGGTTTGTTGCGGCGTGCGGTGACGGGAAACATTCCCGAAACCATTGCCAAAAGGAGCGATCGAACTGTAATTTTAGTGCGAACTCCTTCGGTAGAATCCCCAAACGGATAACGGTCGGGTGGGCAATGCCCACCCGACTTAATGCTGTATTTTTAGCAGACTAAAAACGCGATCGCTCGTCAACTCCAATTCAATGCCATCGAGAACTGGAAGGCGATCGTTTCCGACAAATAACTTCGGTTGCTGCTGCGGTTGAAAAACCAAAATCGAGCGATCGCTGGGATCGATTAACCAACCTAACTGACAGTTAGACTGCAAACAGAACGCAATATTATCGATAACTCGACTAGGGCTTTGTTCGGGCGGTAAAACTTCAATTGTCCAATCGGGAGACAGGAAGAAATCGTTGGGAATTTCCCCATCTGCATCAAAAGGAATTCGAGACCAGCGAAAAACGGCAATATCGGGTACAATGGAACGAGTCCCGAAAGTACAGCGCAATTCTGGTAGCGCGTAAGCCGTTTGTGTCGGTTCGGCGCGATCGTTGATGCAGCGACACAGCTTGAATTGCAACTGGCTGTGTTTCCCTTTTGGCATCGGTTTCTGTATAATTTTGCCGTCAATGTATTCGCTGGCAGGTTTGGTTTCGGGCAACTTCAGAAACTCTTCTAGCGCCACCGTTTCAGTTGCGATCGTCTGTGCCATCCTTCGCCCCAGTTCTCTCACCTGTTTAGTATAACGCTATGTTATGAAAGAAAACAAGTATGGGTATAATACAGCTTGACCCATCTCGATCGCGGATCGAAAATGTCTAAAGCGGTTCTGGCTGCCATTGTCTGGGGTGGACTTGTCGCGTTCCCGGTTTGCGGGCAAATCGTTCCTGATGGGACGTTACCCGTTAATTCTACCATTGTCCCGACGGGCGACACGACATTCGCGATCGAGGGTGGAACCCCCACCGGAACGAACCTCTTTCATAGTTTCAGCGAGTTTTCCGTGTTGACAGGAACGGAAGCCTTTTTTAATAATGCAATGACGATCGAAAATATCATCACTCGCGTCACGGGGAGCAATATTTCTAATATCGATGGCGTGTTGAGAACTAACGGTGCAGCAAACCTCTACCTTCTCAACCCCAACGGCATTATTTTTGGCCCGAATGCCAGTTTGCAAGTTAACGGTTCTTTCTTTGCCAGTAGCAGCGATCGCGTTACGTTTGCCGATGGTATTGAGTTTAGCACGAATACCGGGACAGGTGCGCCCCTACTGACGGTTTCCGTTCCCCTGGGCATCCAAAATAATATACCACAAGGGGCGATCGACAATGCGGCAAATCTCAGCGTTGGCACTGGACAAACCTTGAGTTTCAATGCGACAACTCTACGCAGTCGCGGAGAATTAAGTGCCCCGCAAGGGACGATCGCGCTATTTGGAAACAGGATCCAATTTCTCGACGGTAGCGGTTTTGATGGCGATTTTATTGCCTTCCAAGCCACCGAAGATATTGTTATCGATCGCCAAAGCGATGGTATTTTAGAATTCGCACCGGGTCTCGGGCCAATTTTAATTCGTGCCGATGCCGATCGCAACGGTACGGGTGCGGTGGTGATGGAAAATGCCTCCCCAACTCGCAATATTTCGGGTTTCAATCCCGATGTGAATTTCAACGAAGCCGATACTCTCCTCACCAGCGGCCGAGATATTGCCATTATTGGCAGCAATTTGATACTCGGAAATATTGATACTCAAAGCCGCGATCGTCGTCTGCCTCCCGACGGTGCGGGACAACAATTAGACACGGCGTTAGATCTGGCTAGCGGTGGTGTCACTCTCGATCGCATTGAAGGAATCACCGTCAACGACGATATCGATTTGTTTCGCATTTTTATTCTCGGAGATGGTAATTTTGCCGTCACTCTTGCCGAGGACTCGATTATCGTTCCCGACATATTCTTATTTGACGAAAACGGTCTGGGGATTGCCTTTTCTGAAATCGGGGTGCTACCGGAATCGGCAATTTTTCCGCCATTAGAGGCTGGAGTTTACTATTTGGGAGTTGCCAGTACGGGAGCCACTCCTATTAGCGAAGAGGGGCCGATCTTTCCCGATCCGTCTGAGTCGAGTAACAGCATTCTCGAACCGGAAAGTCCGGGAGGAGATCTACCTTTATTAGACTGGGAAACCAACGTACTTCCGGGGCGTTATGCCTTAAATTTTAGCGGAGTTACAGCCAATGTCGATCGCGTTGTCGAGTCAAGTTTACCGACGACTCCGACTCCAAGCGGCGGCGAAATTGTTCTAGAAGCAACCCATGGCAGCATTAGCACCGCCGCACTCAATAGCGATGCTTTTTCAGAGTTAAACGATACGGAGAATGGCGGCAATATTACGTTAACTGCTGCTGAAGATATTACGGTCAATGGTTTAATTGATTCGCGATCGCTTTCGCCTATTTCCTCTGGCTTAGACACTACATCTGGTGTAGGTGGAAACGTGCGTTTGCAAGCGGGAAACGATGTTATATTTTTCGGTAGTGATTTAGAGTCGGGTGCAATGGAAAATCGCGGTGGCGATATCGCGATCGTCGCTGGAGGAAACATTCGTTTTTCAGAAGAACGGTTAGGTTTTATCTCATCGGGACGCGATCGCGGTACGGGTGGAAATATTTCGTTTGAGGCGGGAGGAAGCATTATTTTAGCGGATTTTATTGTCACATCAGAAAGCAATTTTACAGCAGGCGCGATCGCCTTTACTGCGGGAGAAGATATTCGTTTGTCCGATACGAATATAGAATCATCTGGCGGTAGTTTTCGCGCCCCCGGACAATCGGGAACGATTTCTGTGACTGCGATCGGCAATATTATTCTCGACGAAGCCAGTATTAATTCCTTTTCCGATCGCGGCAATAGTGGAGAAATTCGCTTGCAGTCTGACAGCAATATTAATGCTGTTTCTAGTTTTATTGGTGCGAGTTCGTCGCGAGATGGGGATGCTGGAAACATCGCGATCGCAGCCACAGGAAATATCGATTTTGAAGACACCAATATTCGCTCTCGTTCGGAAAGTCGCGACATCCCTGGGAATGGCGGTCGGATCGATTTAACCGCAGGCGGCGATTTACGTTTTGCGGATGATTCCATTGAAACCGATGTCGATCGCGGTCATGGTGGCGATATTTATCTCAATGCAACTGGGAATCTCACTTTTAAAAATGGAGCATTGCGAACTTTTTCTTCATCCGATGGCGATGCAGGAAATATTACCATTGAAGTGGGAAATAATGCCACGTTAACCGACATTTGGATCGAAGCGACTTCGGCTGATAGTGCGGGAGGAAATGTCAGTTGGCAAGCAGGAGGAAATCTCACCGCCGATCTAGAACTGTCTCTCCCCTTTGAAGTTAGCGCCATCGAAACCAATGGAATCGCATCTCGAGGGAACTTGCAAATTCAGGCTGGCGGCAATATCTTAATAACAGGCGATCGCACGTCTTCTCTGCCCGATATCGACACTTCAGGAAGTGGAACCGGAGGCGATATTTCGATGGTTAGCACCGACGGAACTGTAACTTTAGATGACATTTTAGCCGTCGGCGATGGTATTGGGAATGGCAGTGGCGGTAACATTTTTTTAAGCGGAAACGCGATCGCCCTCAACGAAAGCGAAATCGCCGTTCTATCGAGAGGGATAGGGAATGCAGGAAGTTTACAATTGCAGGCCCGAGAGACAATTTTGACGAACTTTAGTCGTCTGTTTACCTCTCTCGATCCGGGGGCGATCGGACGCGGTGGCGACGTGACGATCGACGCGCCAAGTATTACTCTAGAAAATGTGTCTTTTGTGGATACGGCTACGTTTGGCAATGGCGATGCTGGAAATGTTAGCATTTTGGGAAACAATTTAGCCCTGGATGCGAGTAGTATTTTTAGCGTCACGGCGGGAACGGGACGAGGTGGAAATGTAACGATCGCGGTCAATGAAACAGTGAGTCTGGCGAATAGCAGTAACATCAGTACCGCCGCCACGCGATCGGCAACGGGCAATGGGGGCAATATCGATATCTCTACCGGATCTCTATCGGTTTTAGGCGGATCGCAACTGCAAACCCTGACTCGCGCTAGCGGTACGGCGGGCGATATCAACATCAATTCGGCCGAAACGGTCATCTTTTCTGGTATCGGTGTGGATGGTTTTTTAAGTGGGGCTTTTAGTTTCACCACTGGGACACAAAGTGGTCGCGGCGGCGATATCAATTTGCGATCGCGACAGTTACAAATTACCAACGGTGCGGTTTTGAACGCTCAAACCGGAAGTCTCAACCCCGGTGGAAATATTGAAGTCAATGCGAACAGTGTAGAACTGCGAAATGGCGGGCAGATCCGGACTGATACTTCGGGAAGCGGGCAAGCAGGAAACATTACGGTTACGGTTAGCGAAAGTCTGATACTTGCAGGAGTCGATGGCAATTTTGACGATCGTCCCACTCCCGTTATTCCACCGCGATCGAACGTCTCTATTCGCGAACCCCAAACCCTCGCCGAACGCGAGTCTGGCGGTTCCTTAGCAGGGGCGCAATTTTTAGACGATAGCGTGTTTTCTCTCGATCCAATTGATAACACTAACCCCAACGTAGAATTTAGCGATCGCGTTCCGTATGTCTCCATTTCCGGTAGCGGTTCCGAACCCCCCACAAACGACATTTACGCCTTTGAAGTCGTCGCCGGAAGTCGGGGTTTTTTCGACATTGACGACGGCGATACGCAACGAAGTCTTCCTACTGATAACAATTTTACTCTCACTCTGCGCGACAGTAACGGAAACGAACTCATTTCTAATGACGAAGCCCCATTTTTTGTCGGGGCTGGCGGTAGCGTTCCCCTTGATGAAGACTCGGAATTTCCTAACCTCGCCCAGCAAAGCGACGATCCCTATATTCGATTTACATTTAACCAGGGCGGCACGTATTTCTTGGAAGTCGGAGGGAAATTTATCGAAACCGATCCCGCAACAGGAGATTTTATTCTCAATCCAGAAACGGGATTTCCGATGTTGTTCGATGGTATTCTAGACGAAACCGCTTACACGCTACAAGTGTCGTTAGATTCGCCTAACGTCGCAGGTAGCACTCTCAACCTGGAAAATACAGATGATGCAGCTAGCAGTGGCTTGTTTGCGGGCAGCCAAACGACGGGAAGTGCGGGAACCATTACCGTAAATGCGCCTCATTTAAGGATAGGCGATCGCGCTGGTATTATTGTTAACACCACTGCGGGAACGGAAGGCAATATCATCGTTAACAGTCGCGATCTGCGCCTGACTGGAGGCGGACGCATCCAAACCAATGCCGTTGGCGAAGCCACTGGCGGCAACATTGTTATCGATACGGATACCCTTGTCGCCTTAGAAAATAGCGATATCAGCGCCAACGCTACTCAAGCCCGAGGCGGCAATATTGAAATTACCACCGACGGCATTTTTGGGACGGAGTTTCGCTTGCAAGCGACGGAAAATAGCGATATTACCGCTACTGGAGGCACGCCAGACTTGCAGGGTCAAGTCCGATTGAATACGCCGGATGTCGATAGTACCTCGGGTGTGGTAGAATTGGCAGACAACCCTATCGATGCGGCGAGTTTGTTGGGAACCGATATTTGTTCGCAAACCCGCGACAATCGCTTTACCATTATCGGGCGAGGAGGGCTACCACCGCGCCCTGCTGATGCGTTTAGCGCCCGACAAAGCGCGATCGCGTTTGAGTGGTTAGAGGCGATCGATGCCGAAAATTCTGCTGTGGAAATCCGCGATCGCGAACCGGAAACGGCGATCGTGGAAGCGGGAGGTTGGTATCGCGACGAAGCCGATCGCATTGTCCTCAGCGCCCCCGTTTTTATGCCTTTTATCCTGCCAGAAAATTGCAGTTCGAGAGCGAGAGGCTTCCGTTACCAAACCGGATCTGAGACAATGTTACCATCAAACTGAATCCGACGATCGCGCCGTCAACCGCTTCGCGGAATTAAAAATTAAAAATTAAAAATTTAGACCCCAGGTCTAAAACCAGTGGCTTGTGCGGATGCTTCGCTTTGGTTGTCCACGAATAAATTCGGGGGCTTGTATCCATGATATTCTTGGTCAGTTTTGCGATTGTCGCCAACTTACTCTACAATATAATTCGATCGAGTCCTCTCCCCTGCAACCGATGAGCGCATCTACACCCGACGATCGACAGCGCCGCCGCGCTAAAACGCCCCATACCGATTATAAACCCCTCGATCGCGATAAATTGTCGCCGATGATGCGGCATTACGTGGAGACGAAAGAAAAACATCCTCACAGTTTGTTACTGTACCGAGTGGGGGACTTTTTCGAGTGCTTTTTTAACGATGCGATTACCATTTCTCGGGAGTTAGAACTGGTACTGACAAGTAAAGAAGGGGGCAAAGAAATCGGGCGAGTGGCGATGACTGGAGTCCCTCACCACGCCCTCGATCGCTATGCGACGCAGTTAGTAGAAAAAGGCTACGCCGTTGCGGTTTGCGACCAAACTGAAGATGCGGCCGACGCTGCGGCCGAACGGCGCATGGTCGAACGGGAACTAACCCGAATTATCACCCCCGGCACAATTTTAGAAGAGGGAATGTTGAGCGCCCGCCGCAACAATTTCCTCGCCGCCGTTGTCTTGGCAAAAAACAATTGGGGCTTGGCATACACTGATATTTCCACTGGCGAATATTATACCACGCAAGCCAGAGGATTTGAAGATTTAGAGCGGGAATTGTCGCGGTTGCAACCCTCGGAAATTTTGATTCCCACCAATGCCCCAGATGTGGGCAATATGATTCGCGCTGGAGAAACGCGCGACGATTTGCCTCCCCAACTTCCGAACCAATTTTGTTACTCGCTGCGATCGCAAACGCCATTTTCTAAAGGGGAAGCGCGATCGCGGTTGTTGCAGCGTTTTAAACTCGGATCTCTTGAAGGTTTGGGTTGCGAACATTTGCCCCTGGCGGTACGCGCTGCTGGCGGTTTGTTAGAGTATTTAGAAGAAACCTTTGAAAGCCGTGCCGATCGCAAAGACGAACGCCAAAAAGAACCGCGATCGATTCCTTTGCAACGCTTAAAAACCTACTCGATCGCCGATTTTCTGATTCTCGACTCCCAAACCCGGCGCAATTTAGAAATCGCCCAAACCGTGCGCGACGGCACGCTTTACGGGTCGTTACTGTGGGCGATCGATCGCACTTGTACGGCCATGGGCAGCCGCGCTTTACGACGCTGGTTGCTACAACCGCTACTCGAAATCAAAGGGATTTGCGCCCGCCACGATACCGTCGGCGAACTGTTACAAAATACCGCATTGCGCCAAGATTTACAAGCCCAATTGCGGGGCATTT
This sequence comes from uncultured cyanobacterium, assembly GCA_937121005.1. Classification (GTDB taxonomy): domain Bacteria; phylum Cyanobacteriota; class Cyanobacteriia; order Cyanobacteriales; family Geitlerinemataceae; genus CAKZKB01. The sequence continues at coordinate 16,474 of CAKZKB010000722.1, forward strand.
ACGACATCGAACGACTGGCGGGACGGGCTGGATCGGGAACGGCAAATGCGAAAGATTTAATGGCACTAGCCGAGTCATTATTAAAACTACCCGAACTCGCCGACATTGCGGCAACTGGAACCTCGCCTTACCTGCGATCGCTGCAACAACTTCCCCCCCATTTAAATACCCTGGCCGAAAAAATTCAGGCTCACATTGTCGAGTCGCCACCCTTGCACTTAAAAGAAGGAAACCTGATCCGTTCTGGGGTGAACGCACAACTCGACGAATTGCGATCGGCCGCTGAAGGCGATCGCGCTTGGATTGCTAATTTAGAAGTCACCGAACGCGATCGCACGGGCATTGCCAACTTGAAAGTGGGCTTTAACAAAACCTTTGGCTATTATATCAGCTTGCCGCGATCGAAAGCAGAATCGGCTCCCGACGACTACGTTCGCAAGCAAACCCTAACCAACGAAGAACGCTATATCACCCCCGAACTCAAAGAACGAGAAGCCCGTATTCTCACCGCAAAAGACGATCTCAATCGTTTAGAATACGACATTTTTGCCGAACTGCGCCAAGAAGTCGGTAACGAAGCCGCCGCTATTCGTAACATTGCCAAAGCTGTAGCCGCGATCGACGTTTTGTGCGGCTTCGCAGAACTGGCTTCCGAATTCGGATACTGTCGCCCTCAAATGACAGAAACTCGCGCAATTGATATCGTCGAAGGACGGCATCCGGTTGTGGAACAATCGCTTCCGGCGGGGTTTTTTGTGCCTAATTCTGCCAACTTAGGAAGCGATTGTAGGGGCGAACGGCGTTCGCCCTCTGCCAACAACATTCCCAATCAAATTCAGGAAAACGAGGAACGGCGTTCGCCCTCCGAAACTGAAGAAGCCCCCGATCTCATCGTCCTTACCGGGCCGAATGCCAGTGGAAAAAGTTGTTACTTGCGGCAAATTGGACTGATACAATTAATGGCGCAAACGGGGAGTTTCGTCCCCGCAACGCGGGCGAAATTAGGCGTATGCGATCGCATTTTTACCCGCGTGGGAGCCGTTGACGACTTGGCAACCGGACAGTCTACCTTTATGGTAGAAATGAACGAAACCGCCAACATTCTCAACCATGCAGGCGATCGCGCCTTAGTGTTGCTCGACGAAATTGGTCGCGGAACCGCTACTTTTGACGGACTTTCCATTGCTTGGGCGGTGGCAGAATACCTCGCCACTGAAATTCGATCGCGCACCATTTTCGCCACCCACTATCACGAACTCAACGAACTAGCGAGTATTTTACCCAACGTCGCCAACTATCAAGTAACGGTGAAAGAAATGAGCGATCGCATCATCTTTTTACACCAAGTCCGACCCGGCGGGGCCGATCGCTCCTACGGGATCGAAGCCGGACGGCTGGCGGGACTTCCTGCCCCCGTAATTTCACGGGCGCGACAAGTCATGGGAGAAATCGAAAAACATAGTAAAATTGCCCTAGGCTTGCGCCAAGCGAACACCAATAATGGGGAAGTGCGCGAAGCCAAAAGCCGCCGCTATCGGGTCGATCGCCCTCCCACCGAACAACTGGATATTTTCGGTGCGTAGGTAGGGGACAGCGAAACTTGTGCCTAACGGCATACGTCATGGACGGGTAAAGATGCTAGCCTGCTAAACAGCGCAGGTTCGGCAAAAGGACGAGGTTGATGATGGACAACAACGCACGGGTGCGATCGGGAACTGTCGGCGCGATCGCCGTCATTTTACTATTGGGTGGAGCCAGAGTCGATACGGCCTTGGCTCAATTCGATCCCGGCGATCGCGGTACGCCTGGAGACTTGGAACCGGGAGGAACTCGCGCCGTCGAATTTACGCCCCCCGATCGCGGTACGCCCGGAGCCCTAGAACCCGGCGGAACCCGCGCCCGCGCCCCCTTTGAAGCCCCATTTCCCATTGAAGAGGGTCTCGGTAGTACGCGCGGTTGCACCGTTACCAACGGCGACGATCGCGAATTTGCAGCGTTGGTGCCCGATACTCCAGAGACGATCGGTGTCACCACACAAGAGTATCCCACCGTCTACGCCTACGTTCCCGAAACCGACGGCAAAGTTGAAGTCGAGTTTACGCTTTCGGATAAAGATTACAACGATCTTTATACGCTTAGCTTCGAGGTGGATAGTCGCGGCGAAATTATTCCCTTCCAACTCCCTCGCAGCGTCAACTTACCACCATTACCAACCCAAGAACCCTATTTGTGGTCTGTCACCCTAATTTGCAATCCGGCCGATCCGGCAGCGAATAGTTTTGTGGAAGGGTGGATCGGACGTTTCCAACCCACAGAAACCTTTGTTTCGGATTTATCTAGCGGGTCGGGATTGACGAAAGCGGCACTTTACGCTGATGCTGGCGTTTGGTACGAGGCCATCGATACTTTAGCACAGTTGCGGCAAGCCAATCCTAACAATGCTGCGGTGCAGGAACAGTGGGAGAACTTGTTGCGATCGGTGGGTTTAGAAGACTACGCCGACGCACCGTTACGGAACGCGGACGACTAATGTTAAAGTCCTTTTTCTCTGCCGTTCTAGTTGTCGGTTTGGCTTGGTTGTGGGTGTTGCTAAGTGCGACACCCGTCGGGTTTTGATGAGTTGAGGGGGAACAGAGAGAGACAAACCTAAAAGGTAAGGATTCAGTATGCTAGGCTAAACGGATGTAGAAACCCGGTTTCTCGCTTATAGCCGGACAAAATCCGAGTTTCTCCCTTCAGAAACCGGGTTTCTCTGTACCACCTAAATGCTTACCCTAAAAGTATTTTTTGATACTACTATTTCTGTACTGCCAAAAAATTTAGTGAGGAAAAGGAGGTCATTATTCAAATGAAAACTCGCAGCTTTACGATCGCCGTTTACAAAGAAGACGATATGTACGTTGCTGGATGTCCAGAAGTGGGTACAGTTGACCAAGGAGAAACAATGGAAGCGGCGATCGCAGGTCTAAAAGAAGCAACCAGACTTTACATTAAAGAGTTCGTTGAAAATTTATAAGACACGATCGCGCTCTTCAGTTGCGATTTGTGCTAAAATGCGATCGCGTTTAACAATAACAAACACAGAAGAGTTTGTATGGAATCCACAATAAGCGTTCTGCATAGCGATCCAGATATTTTGGGAGGAACCCCGGTTTTTGTTGGTACTCGCGTCCCCATCAAAACTTTGCTCGATTATTTAGCAGCAGGCGATCCGCTCGATGAGTTTCTAGATCATTTTCCCAGCGTCAGACGCGAGCAAGCGATCGCTGTTCTCCAACTAGCAAAAAATATGTTGGTTTCCTATGCGAATCCTACTTGATGAATGCGTTCCACGACCGCTAAAGCGTGAATTAACTGATTGCAACATTCAAACAGTTGTTGAAATGGGATGGTCTGGAAAGAAAAACGGCGAGCTATTACAACTGATGGTGCAAGCAAGATTTACAGTTTTGCTAACCACCGATCGCAATTTGCGATACCAGCAAAACTTGGAAAAATTTGGTGTTGCAATAGTCGTCTTGATTGCGCCAAGCAATCGCCTTGCTGATTTACTTCCGTTAATTCCGGAAACTCGCGATCGACTAAGAACCATTTCTGGAGGGCAAGTGGTTGAAATTAGCAGGTACTAAGCTCTCTAATTTTGACTCTCTCATTAGCGAAACAACGAACTATTTTCGTTGTGGGTGTTGCCGAGCGCAGCGTGTCGGATTATAACACAAATCGGGCAAGCCGTCACAGCTTGCCCGATCGCAGTTGCCAAAACGAAAGGATGCTAGTACGCTAGCCCCATGCTGCGAGTGGTTTCAGCGCCCAGATAGACGCGAACGCTCAAGAAGTCAGTGGGGCACGCGGTTTCGCAGCGCTTGCAACCGATACAATCTTCGGTGCGCGGCGACGAGGCGATTTGACTGGCTTTACAGCCATCCCAGGGTACCATTTCCAGCACGTCGAGGGGGCACGCCCGGACGCATTGGGTACAACCGATACAAGTATCGTAGATTTTGACCGAATGAGACATGGAATAAAAACTCCAAACGATTTGCGATCGTCGCGGTGGGGAGAGCGATCGCCCGATCCCCATTCCGAATTTAAGGTTTAGTTTATCGCGTTGTCGTCCCCTGATTGACAAAACGCAGCAAAACTTCATACAACGTGACAACACGGGCGCGATCGCGGCCCGGATCTGGGGCCACCACGACCCCAAACCGCTAAACGAGCTCGATCTGACAGTCGTCACCCACCATAAACCGCACGGCCTTCGGACGCTTGGGAGAAGTTCCCAACACGGCCCGACGACCGACCAAACTATCGACGATACGCTGCTGAATGTTGTCGATCGTCGCGCCTTCTAAGACTACGCTATGCTCGAGCTCGGCTTCAACGATGTTAACATTATTGCCGATACTGCTGTAAGGGCCGATGAAGCAGTTTTTCAGATAGCAATTTTCGCCAATGACCACCGGGCCGCGAATGGAAGAATTGATAATGGTCGTCCCTTTCCCCACTTGTACGCGACCGATAACCTGAGAGCGATCGTCGGAGGTTCCCAACATCAACGGTCGAATTTGATTGTCGAGAACGATCTGATTGGCACTGAGGAGATCGTCTTTTTTCCCAGTATCCAACCACCAACCTTCTAGAGTTCGCGACTCGACCATTTTTTCCGTGTTGATGAGATGCTGGATCGCATCAGTAATTTCTAGTTCGCCGCGTGCGGAGGGTAGGATTTCGTCGATGGCCTGGTGAATGGAGCGATCGAAAAAGTAAACCCCTACCAATGCTAAATTCGATGGCGGTTCTTTTGGCTTTTCGATCAGTTGCAAGACGCGACCGCTTTTATCGGCGATCGCCACGCCGAACGCACTGGGGTTAGGGACTTGTCGCAGCAAAATTAGCGAGTCGAGATGCTTTTGTTTGAAACTCTCCAAAAACGGTCGCAGGTCGTTTTCAATCAAATTATCGCCTAAATACATCACGAACGGCGAGTCTTCTAAAAACGATCGCGCTACTTTCACCGCATGGGCCAAACCGGCCGGTTCTTCTTGTAAAATATAGGTAATCTTCGCCCCAAAGCGATCGCCGTCTCCGGTGCGCGATCGCACTTCGCCTCCGGTTTCGGGACTGATGATAATGCCAATATCCGTAATTCCCGCCGCCACGATCCCCTCGATTCCATACCACAAAATGGGCTTGTTGGCAACCGGGACTAGCTGTTTTGCGCCTGTATAAGTGAGGGGACGCAGGCGAGTTCCTTTACCGCCAGAGAGAATTAGGGCTTTCATGTGCTACACTGGGTGAGATCGTTCCAGAATCGCTTCCGGGGCGCTACCATTATACCGGATCGCAACGGAATTATCCGGTCGATAGCAGGATATCTGGAACGAAGTACAGATTTTTTTATTTTTTAGCTCGAAATAACCGAAACGCTACAAAAACTCCTAGTCCAGTCACAAGAAATAGAGCGATCGTGCCAGCAAAAACCTCAAAGTTAAGATCGATTGTAGTTAAATCCGATTTTGGGATTACCGTTACAATTATCCAGTCAATGCCTCTACCATCTTCAAGAGGAGTGACTCTTACGAAATAGAGATCTCCATTACTTTTGAATTTTAATTGTTGATTTTCATCGATACTTCCAAATCCATCAAATTCCTCTAAGATAAACTTGGATATAGAGGCAATTAAAGGATGATTGCTCTGTGTAGCGACTATCCTTTCTTGCTCGCCTTTGTCGTTTACTTTAAAAGGAGGTTCTGATGTTGAAGAATTCACTAATACCCCATTTTTTTCTATAATAAATACCTCACCCGACGAGCTAAACTCCAGGTTTTTTAAATAGTTTCCAATTTGTTCTAGAGATATATCTACAACTAAAACCGCTTGTAACTGATTGTTCTCATTGTAGACAGGATGAACAGCAGGGAACCCTAAAATTCCTTGCAAAAAGTAAATGTATGGTTTTCCCCAGGTCGGTTCTCCTACTTCTACTGCTGCTTTATACCAGGGTCTTTGCCGAGCATCATACGGTTTATCTAGAACTTCTAGTAGCTCACCTCTGTTAATATTTCCAGCATCTTCTTCAATTTCATAGATTAGGTAGTCGCCAGCTTCAAAATTCCTTGTTACTTCTATAACAATCGAACCTTCTTTATGGGGGCCAAGTGCCGTTACTCCTCCTTGCGGATTTCCCATGTAAATGTATTTTATAGAGCTAAACTCTTCTAATTGATACCAAAAATGTTGCTCTAACTCGACCGGATTGGTAATATCTAAAGCTCCCGATCGAATGAGCGTTGCATTGAGATCGTTGATCAAGTGCGGTAGTCGTAAATACTCCATAACTTGTTGTTTTACACTTTCGCTGACTCGAGTATTAAGCTGCTCGGCAGCTTTGTTAACTGCGTTCGTTTGGGTAATAGTAAAAGCACTTAATATAGTTGCTACAGTCCCAAACAAGGCAGAAAAAACAATAGTCTGTTGTTTGCGCTGTATTTCAATGATACGCTGTGCTTCTTGACGATCGAATTCTTGACTAGCATCAAGAAATTGATAATCGTAAATGGTCAAGTTTTTGTCTTTGCGCCATATTAGAGCATCTTGTAAGGCTTGTCCGCGCAACAAGCGCGATCGATCTTGGCAATTAGAAGCAAACCAAGCGGCGATCGCTTCAGAATAGGGACGCAGCTTAGCCAATTCCTTTTCCACCCAATCTCGATTAAAAATACGCCTGTAAATTTGGTTGTATACTTTTAAGACACTATTGTGCTTGACAACCAATCCCGTTAGTTGTAACTCTTGTTGCTCGAAACTATCATCGAGATCGACTTCTCCTAATACTAAAATTTTCTGATACAATCCCAATAACTGTCCGGCCCGACGATCGTCCGACAAGAGACGATCGCGGATTGTTTTTAAGTGTTCGGGTTCGTCTTGAGACTCCCATTGTTGTAAAATTCGCGATCGCACTAAATCCGCAATGGCCTTTTTTTCTAAACCATTAGGAATAAAGCCATAGTCTTGACGAACAAAATGACAAAGTTTTTGCGTTAAAAAGGGTTGTCCTCCCGTCCAACTTAAAATTTGCTCTAAAACAGTATTTGGACGATCGGTGTTACTTTGTAAACCTTTGCTAAGCGGCGCAACTTCGTCATTTTGAAATCCTTCTAAGACAATAGCACGACCGAGATTAAATGGCGTTCTGCGTTTATCTCGAATTAGATCGGAAGGTGTGGCCACACCGATTAAGGTAAAACTTAAGCGATTGTAATTTGGATCTTGGATTCTGTGATTGTAACAAGCGCGAATGAAGGCAAAAAAATCATCTGTGGAAAAATCAAGGCTGAGGACGCTATCAATTTCGTCAATAAAAACAACGATATCCTGAGAAACTTGTTTGAAGACAATTTGCTCAATAAATTCTTTTAAGCGTTCTAGGGGAGAGAGGAAATTCCGCTCTTTCCACCATCGAGACAGGCGAAAGTTGAGTTGTAAGCTGCTCGCTAAGCTACTGATAATCGTCGCGTACCATCGCTCTGGCGTGACTTGCTGGGAACCGATCTGAGTCAGATCGATCGACGCACAGGCTACACCGTCTGCTTCTAATTTTTGTTGTACTCGAACTTGCAAGCTGGACTTTCCCATTTGCCGAGAGTTGAGAATATAGCAGAATTCTCCAGCTTTCAATGCTTTGTATAGCACTCGATCGGCCTTTCGTTCCACGTAACTGGGTGCGTCGGGAGGTAAGGTTGCGCCGACGTGATATTCGTAGTCCGAGCTAAAAGAGGTTGGCATGGTAAAAAACAGTTTCCACAACTACAAACTAGAGGTTAGAGACGATCGCGGAAATAGCGGACGTACAAACTGCATCGAGGCCGAACGCGATCGCCATCGAGCGCCACCAACCCCATGCTTTGCAATTTAAATCCTAGCACGGATTTAACTTCAATCGGCTCTGGCGATCGCAAAACTTCATTAAATGCCTGCAAAAGTTCTGGTGACTGCTGTAACTTCTCGAGATATTTGTGTAAGTGATTTCGATAAATTCCTGCCTCGGTTGGTGCATCTGCGAGCAGGCGATCGAGATTCATTTTTCCTCGCCTCACCGCATCGAGTGCTTTCTGAACGAGATAGGGATGTCCCCCAACTAAATCCATAAGTTTTTGCGTTTTTTGGCTGTTCCAAGATAGCTGATATTGATGCGCTAACTGTTCGACCTGAGCGATCGTGAACTCGGGAATATCGACAACAACTCCCACACCTGCCAAAGGAGAGGAATTGATATCGAGCGCACTGTAAACTTCCGTTGCATGAACGATCGCTAAACGTAATTTCTGCCACAGGGTGCTGTTGCGCTCCATGCGACGAGCGCGATCGTGCCAGTTTCTCAACAGCTTGCAAAAATCAATAGCAATAGCCGGATGCTCGAATACTAAATCGACATTATCCAAAGCGAGAGCCAGCGGCCGATTTTCTTCTAAATTGGCCAATAAATAATCTTGAAAGTAAAGGGTCGTGTTATAATTACAAGCTAAAATATCGTCCCAATAGTTATCGAGTTGGTTAGACAGTCCTAATTGCTGCCCTGCTGCTACGCAAAACCATTGAGAGAACGTTTCTAAGTTACTAAAGACGCGGCCATCGGCCAGATCGAAACTTAATGTAGCCGTTTGGCAACCGTGAACTTGCTGAGCTTGACGTAATGTTCGTTCGCACAGCCAACTTTTACCCATTTGTTGGGGAGCTTTAATTCGCAGCAAAGCTCCTGGTTTGGCAAGTGCTGCTTCGCAATCCATTTCTACGGGGGGCCGTTCCACGTAGAGTCCAAATGGATCTGGGGGTAATGGAAAAGGAGATCTAGTTTCCTTATATCCAGCTTCTTCCAACCACTCGAGGACATCGCGCCAATTGTTCAAACTATTGTAAGCTCGCTGGGTGAGCGCCTCGACATAGCGATAGAGAGTTTTCGATAGATCGGTTTTCACTCCCCCTTCACTTTTATGCAGGACTCGGGCGATGTCTGTAGGACTATTGCTACAGAGCAATCCTTGTAAGTGTAGTTTTTCTGCTGATGTCAGTCCCCGACGAGTATGAGGAGCATACTCCCGTTTAGCCTTGGCCAGATCGTTGTAAAGGCGCTCGAGATCCCATTGGCTAGCTGCTGCTGAGAATTCGCGTGGTGTGACCATTTGTATCAGATTATACGGTAATGACCTTCCTCCAACTCGGTCAATTTTCAAAACCTAACGCATTCGCCTTTAGATCCTAACCCAAGTCCCAACCTCGGTTGTGAAACGTTAGTCAGTCAAGGGGGTTAGGCTATTAGTAACAGAGAAAAAGACGGGTGCAATTGCGACCAACAATCACCCATCTTTAACCCTGTTTGCTGCGTTCGACTGAGATTGCCCAACAATCTCAACGTGGGTTGGCCCCACAATTTCCATACGATTCCCAATAACGATCTAAGCATAGCACGCATCGCCTCCACAAGCAACTTTGGGGGAAATGTTCCTATGTCTAATATTTCGCGGTTGGGGCTCGGTGAGGAATCTGTCTGGGGGCAACTGACAACTTCATCACTCAAACACACTGAAAACAAAGACTAATGAAACCTCAAAAACTGGTTAACACGACTGTTACTATTTTGGTGAGCGCTTCAGTGCTAACACCAACGGTTGCTTTTGCCCACAATCGCCAAAAATCCTTGTTTGGCAACGGGGAGATCGCAACAACAATGACGATAGGATCCGACAATTCCGTTATTCGGCAACAGGATCGGATCGACACGGTTATTGCGACTTGCGATGACACTTGCCTATCCAATAACCCCGTTATGGGCGAAGACGTAGATACAGAGGACAGCTACTGTTGCCCTCATTTTACTCCCTAAACGCACATAAGTGTCCCACCCTCGCCCTTCCTCGGGCCTCGATCGCGATGAGGAAGGGCGATCGCACTAGGCAATGCCAATTTTTTGTAGTATGCTGGTAAAGTTGTCATACTACAGAACAGTCGATCGACTGGAGGAGGTGCGATCGTGGCTACATTTAGAGATGTAATCGGCTACTACCGTCCGTATTGGTTCGTGGGTGTCCTCAGCGTCACCGCGTCGGGTATCTTTGAAGTCATGGACTTAGCGGTTCCCTACGCGATCGGACAAATTGCCAACCTGCTGTCGGGACAACCTTTAGACGCAGCGTTGCAAACCGCGATCGCCACAGTTGCCAGCTTCGCCGACCTTCCGGTGACTCAAGGCTTCCGCATTACCATTCTAGCAGCGATCGTCTTTTTGTTGACAGTGGCGAGAGCGCCGATCCAGCTTTGGGTTGGCGATTGGTTTCACTGGGATATCGCCTTAAAATCTAGGAGAGATCGCAATCAACAAGCGATCGCCAAAATCCTTACGCTTCCCCTGGGGTTCTACGAAAATAACAACCCCGGACGCATCGCCGGACGAGTCGAACGCGGTATCAACAATTATACCTGGATGTACCCGGAAATTACAGCGATTTTGCTGCCGAAGCTGATTCGCATTGCTGTCATCTTCGCCATCATCTGGTTCG
>CAKZKB010000723.1 GCA_937121005.1 uncultured cyanobacterium
GCGGATTTCCCGACTCGGCCGCCACCGTACCCGCCACCAGTTCTTCCGATAGGGGAATCTGACAAAGTTCGAGTTCCGTATCGGGCAAACTATCCCCCAGCCAGGGATGGGACACCCAAACCGCAAAGTTCAAATCTTCCCCTTCCCGGTAAACGTGGACGCGAATCGTGCATCCGGGTTCGGCAGATTGGATGGTGCGGTACGCTAAATGGTAGAGCATTTGCGAGACCTTGCCTTTGTCCACGACACCGATGCGGTGCAAGGGGTTAACCGATAGCTGAATTTTTTGTTCCTTGCGATCGGCGGCGGGTTCTAAACCTTTAAGCGCTTGCTGGCACAGCATTTCTAAATCCGTCGCCACCAATTCCAAAGGCGTATCGCTTCCCTTCAGTTCTCGGAGGGTGAGAATTTCTTCAACTAGCGAGAGCAAATACTGACCGCTATTGTGGATGATGCGAATGTATTCTTTTTGTTTGGGGCGCAAGGGGCCGTAAATTTCCCGGCGCAAAACGCTGGTCATCCCCAATACTGAAGTCAAAGGGGTTCGCAACTCGTCGAGCAAGCGTCCGATCAGGTAGGCTTCTAACGTATCTTCGCCGATCCGGTGCGCTCCCTGTGGTGACATCAAAGAGATACCGGGACTGGGGACGATCGCCGATCGACATTCGACCTCGCGCATCGTCCACCGGGCGATGGTTTTGGCAAATTCAATTTCTTTGGGACGAAAGATCCGAGGGGCCAGATCCATCACCGCGATCGTCCCCAAACATTCGCCCTCAGTGGAAAATAGGGGGACTCCCAAATAGGCGCGAATACCGTATTCGCGCACGAGAACGCGCTGGCCGAGGGTGGGGTGAGCGGCCGTATCGCGCACCGATAAGGCCCGACGGCGCTCGATCGCTTCGCTGCAAAAGGTTTCGCTGCGGGCAATTTGAAATCGCCCTACCTGGGGATGAGTCGGGTCTAATTCCAGCCAGCCGACACTCGCTTTCAACCACTGCCACTCGCTGTCAATGGGGCCGATAATACATATAGGAACGTCGAGAAAGCGGGCCATTGTCCGCACGGCTTCTTCCCAGATGGGAAGGTTGTTTCCCTCAACCAATCTCGATTTTTCGAGGGCCCGCAGGCGTTTGATTTCGCGATCGGCGCTCATAGTTCTCCTACCAATATTAAATCCTGCCTCACCCTGTTTCCCAGTCACCCTCTCTCTAAGACCACGCGGGATGAGACAGCAAAGATGCCATCACCCGCACGCCGCGCAGTTGGTTGGTGAGGGGGAGATGACCTCGAGGGGCGCTAGTATCCCAGGTAAAGCCGCCAGGGTAGCGCGTCCAGTTTTTGTCCGTTTTCCATCCCAGTTTGGGCCAGAGTTTTTCCCAGTTTTTGCCCGCACCCAGCCAGATCTGGCGCTGCACGGAAAAGCCGAACTGCCCTCGGGAGTAGATGCGCCACAGGCGATCAAGGGTTTGCAAGTCTGTGATGGGGGCGCGATCGACCTCTGTAAAATATAACCATTTTCTCTTGACGGCATCGGGGCCGGCTAGTTCGCACATTTTTTGTAAGGTGAGGCGATCGGCACTTTGGTAGTCGCGTCGGATCAGGCTATCTTGCAAGGGAGCGTAGTCAACACCGCGATCGCTCGGGATGGCAACGACCCCACCGGGAAACTCGGCGGCCAGCCAGTCGTTAATCTCTCCATTCTCAGCCGCAAATAGCGTTTGATAGATCGATCCCTCGACGGGTGTCGGCGCGTCGCCGCGACGATCGCGCAAATATCGAGCCAGAACCACCAAACCGGGAAAGCCGGCCGCCGCCAGTTCGGAGACGACCTCGTACTGGATTTTCTCGGGGGCGGTATTCAGTTTGGAGTCGAGTTCGGCCAGATCGGGAGCGATGTCGGCGTTTAACTTGTCGGTAAAGTCACTCATTGGGCAGGCGATCGGATGCAATTGAGGTTTTCCCCTTCCGTTACTTTATCAAACCGAGGGATCCAAACGGGCGCGATCGTCCTCCCCTCTCAAGATTCGGGTCACGATCGCGCTGGTAGAGGTGGGGACTTCGACGCGCACGAAGCGGATCTGGCCGCCAACGGCGCGGACGGCGGGGGTTTCGGGAAGGGTATCGAGATTGTAGTCGCCGCCTTTGACGTAAATATCGGGTTTGAGGGTGGCGATGAGGCGATCGGCGGTGGGTTCGCTGAAGATAACAGTCGCATCGACGGGTTTGAGGGTGGCGACAATTTCAGCGCGTTGGTTTTCCGGGATCAGGGGCCGGGGTGGCATTCCGGGGGGTTGGGGTTTGAGTTTGGCGACAGAAGTGTCGCTGTTGATGCCGACAACGAGCGATCGTCCCAAGGCTTTAGCGGCGTTTAAATAGCGGATGTGGCCCGCGTGCAGCAAATCGAAGCAGCCGTTGGTGAGAACCAGGGGCCGCCATCGATCGGGGTCGGCGGTGATGGCAGTTTGCAGGCGATCGAGGGAAAACATTGGTCGCTTCGCTCCAATTCAAAATTTGTCTTGAAAAGTTTGGGTTGTCTTGAAAAGTTTGGGGGGAAGAAAATCTACACCCCCAACTTTTCGCAAAATTAAAAATTAAAAATTCAATTTCCAGATCTAAAGCGGGGGATTTATATCCAGGACTCGGTTAACTATAATACCATTTTCCGAAAACTGTAGGGGCGATTCGCGAATCGCCCCTACACAGACATTCTCATCTGTTAAATCAATTCTGGAAATTGGTATAATACTGTTACCACGAACGAGATACCTGAATACTTACCCTAAGTTGTCCAGCGCTTCACCTGTTACGCGACAAATTCGCCAGTCGGGAAGAACGTCGGCTCCCAATTTTTGATAGAAGCCGATCGCGCTTTCGTTCCAATCGAGGACGCTCCATTCTAAGCGTCCGCAACCGCGATCGCGAGCGATGCGAGCTACTTCGCTTAACAAGGCTTTGCCAATCCCGCGGCCGCGAAATTCTGGCAGTACAAACAGGTCTTCGATATAAAGTCCGGGTTGGGTTAAAAAGGTGGAATAGTTGTGGAAAAATAAGGCACTTCCAATAACGCGATCGTCTAATTCGGCGACGATCGCTTCTAGGTAAGGACGATCGCCAAATAGATGCTTTTCTAGCTGTGCGGCGGTTCCCATTACCAAATGAGATAAATGTTCGTACTCCGCCAGGGCGACAATTAAAGCGAAGATGGCGGGAATATCATCGGGTGTTGCGGGGCGAACGGTGAGGGTTGAATTCACGATATTCGAGTTAAAATCGTTGATTTTGGGGGGGATTGGCAAGGGTATAAATTTTTGTTTCTCGGGCGATCGCGTTGCGAATGTATTGGGGAAGTTGCAAGGCTCCCAACCAAGAAATACCATCGAAGGCTCGCAAGTTTTCTACACTGTTTTCTCGGATGCGTTTGTCGATCGCATCTGGATCGGGTCGCTTGTCAAGGGGACGATCGCCTGCTATAATAAATCCCCAATTGCCTAAAAAACTAGGAATATAATTGGTATAAGATGTGGCATGAGGAAACACGGAGCCAACAGTATTCACCAAGCGAGCGTGAATAGAAACGTAATTGAAATCGACGGATCCGGCTTGCATGGCAAAATATCCCCCCGGCGCGATCGCCTGACGCACTTTCTGAAAGTATTCTTTGGTAAATAGCTGAAAAGACGGCCCTTCTTCAATGGGATCGGAGAGGTCGAAAATAATGACATCAAAGATGGCATCGCTGCGATCGAGAAACGCCGTCGCATCGCCAATAATCACCTCTACTCGCGGATCCTCGAAGGCGTTTTGGTGCATTTCTGGTAAGTATTGGCGACAGGCTTCTACTACTTCACCGTCAATGTCAATGGCGACAACTTTGTTAACGGTTTTCCAGCGCAAGACTTCTCGCGAGGTGGCTCCTTCTCCCGCACCTAAAATCAAGACAGTTTGCGGTTCTTTTTCGCAAGCAAGTAACGCTGGGTGCACTAAAAACTCGTGGTAGAACTGTTCGTCTACCGTTGAAGATTGAAAGTCGCCATCGAGAAGCAAGGATTTACCAAAACTCTGGCTTTCGACAATACAAACTTGCTGGTAGGCGGTTTGCTTGGACAGCAAAACGCGATCGATGTTGTGAAAACAAACATCGCGATCGCTAATAAAGCTGCAAATTCGTAGAGCCGTGCTAGAATTGTTTTGAGACATGAACTTGAGAACCACTAGGCCGTGCGATCGAGAAAGGAAACCGCAGCCGGAACGCCGCGAGGGATCGTTTGCAAAGAATAATCCCCAGCTTGCAATGCTTCGATTAAATACTGACAAGCGCGTTCGGGTTGTGCAGTTTCGCCACAGGTAAACGCATCGATCGCCGCATACCCAATTTCGGGCCAGGTATGAATCGAAATGTGAGACTCCGCTAACAAAACAAAGGCGGTTACACCTTGAGGTGCGAACTCGTGCGACACTTCATTTAATACTGTCGATCGCGCGACTTCAGCAGCTTCTCGCAGGATCTTGACGATCGCGCCAACATCATCGAGCAGTTCGCTAGGACAGTCATAAACTTCGAGAATGCAGTGGGTTCCACCCCCGAAACGAGGCTTACCCCCCAACGGGCCAGATAGAAGTTTTCTCAACTTTCGTATCCCCTCATTAGGGTCGATAGCACCAATTTTTTGGTTGTTTGACCTCCATACTATCAGAGCGATGGTCATCGGTCAAGCCCTACTGTCAAAATTATCGACTGTTACAATTCTAAACGAC
>CAKZKB010000724.1 GCA_937121005.1 uncultured cyanobacterium
GCTGGCGGAACGGGAACGACTCCCCTCTCGGTGACGCTCAATGCCAATGCCAACCCCGCAGCCACCCAAGCCTTACTGCGAAACATTATCTACGACAATGTTGCGGGTACTCCAAGTACCACTGCTCGCACGGTTCAGTTCCAATTGACTGACGGCGACGGGGGCACGAGCATGGCCGAGACAGAAACCATTAATGTTGCTCTTGCCCCTGCCAACGATCCGCCTGTCATCAATTTGGTGATGGGTGCATTTACACCGGCCAGCGCGGGCATGGCTTATAACTTTGGAGGAGGCAACCTCATTAATAACTTTGCCGATCCGGATGCGGGTACGGGAACAGTCAGCTTAACAATTGCGTTGAGTGGAGGTGCAGGAGGTGGAGTCACCTATACCGATAGTGGCAGTGGTTTGGCACAAAGTGGGACATCCACTAATCTGACATTGCAAGGGACGATCGCCCAACTCAATTCAGCTTTAACAAACGACATCAGCTATACGCCTGCCATGATGGGCACGGCCAATTTTACCTTTACCCTCGACGATATGGGTAACACCGGAACGGGGGGAGCAATGACGGACATGGAGATGCCTTCTTTGATGGTGATGTCATCTGCAATGGATGTAGATGTGGTCATTACCAACAACTTAAATGATGTTACATCCTTTGATACCCAATTTTTGAGCGAGGCCGTGCTAGCGAATGCCGGCGGTGCGGGCAGCACGGAACTGGATTCTAATGCAGTGGCTCCAGTCGATCATAGGGACATGGACGATACATTTACCTTCGTTGGTAGTGGGACGTTTCCGGTCACCTTTACGGCAACACCAACCGTTGGAGCGCCTTTTGATGTCACAGTCACGACAGTAGCTGCGACAACTGGAGATGACATGATGATTTCTGGTGGTGCAGGCCCCGATGTCCTCTTTGCCGATGGGGGCAACGATATGATTAATGGTGGTATGGGCAACGACAACTTAATCGGTGGCAATAACAACGACGTACTGATTGGCGGGCCGGGCAACGATACTTTAACTGGGAATGATGGAGCAAGTACGAATACCAATCGGGATAGCTTCCGCTACGAAGCCTTGAGCCATGGATTAGATGTGATTACAGACTTCAATGTGGGTCGTCACAGCATTGACTTTAACGATGGCGGGGGAGCGACCTTCGATCTTGCCAACTTTGGAGGTGGAACCAGGATTGACACCAAAGTTGAAGTGACTTCTGCTGGAAGTGTAGGTACAGATATTACGGGTCGTGATGTCGTGTTCTGGAATGCGGGTACGGCTGCGAATGCGAGTGCGATCGATACGTTACTTGCTGACCAAAATGGAGCCGGAAGTAACCATGTCATTGTGGTTTACAGTACGGGTAGCCAAACGCGGGTGGCTTACGATACAGATGGCAGTACGGCAGGGGGAACCGCCACTGATATCGCCATTTTGTCAGGTACATTCTTAGATGGCTCTGCTGGAAATGATGTGACGATCTCCAACTTATCGACAAACACAGTGGTATCTGGGGGTGTTTTCCAAACCTTCCGCATTGATGACACGACATAGATTTGCTGTTTTAGTCGATACGATCGTCTGGCGATCGCTACGTTCTGATGTCGGCGGAAACGCACAAAAAGTCGCTTCAGCGAACTCGAAGATCGAGTTGGGGTCAGATGTCCAAAATGGCGATCGCCCCTTGATGTGATTACAGGAGCGATCGTGCTATTTCAAAATTCCAAAGGCCCTCGATCGCGATTCTAAACACCTTGGGTGGCTCTTTTCGGGAGAAGTTAAGGATTATCGCGATCGATAATTTTGCGAATGGTTTCCGCATCGACTCCTAAAATTCGAGCAATGCGATCGCTGGTTAATCCCATTTGCAGCAGTTGAGGAATTGCTGTCGATAACATTTCCTCGCGGCCTTCCTCGCGGCCTTCCTCACGACCTTCCTCGCGACCCTCCTGGCGACCCTCTTGGCGGCCTTCTGCAAGTCCTTCGCGCAAAATTTCTTGATAGACAACAGACTCGCGCATAACGTCCCTCCGTAAAATTCGACCGATCGTGTCCATATCCAATATTAACCCAGAAAGGATGGCTGTCGATGCACTGACGTTGGTGCGAGCTCGGCGACTCTCTAGACGATCGATTTCTCCGGCCACTTGCTGTAAAGTTCCGGCGCGATCGTCGGTTTGTGTTAAAGTAGCAAATGGCAGCAGTCCTGGAGAGCGTAAAAACACTTCGGTCGGCTGTTCCCAAAGGCGAATGACATTAAAGCGATGGTAAGTTTCCTCAAGCTCAAAGGTATTTTGGCGAACTAGGGGCGATCGCGTTTCTTTCAAATAGATGACAAACTGTACCATTGATTTATTGGGAAATTTGCGGTAAACCCGCAAGCGATAATCGGCCATGCGAAAGGGAATGTTGGCATTGGGTTCGGTTTGAAACTCGATATGCAAGACAACATTATCCGATTGTAGGAGAATCAGAGAGTCAGCCCGAATGGGTTCGACTGACAGTTCCGAAGGCCTCAGTTCGGTTAAGGGGGTCGGTTCTCCCAACAACCAAACGGCGAAGTCGGCGGGAAATTGTTCGGCGAGAAACTTACAGATGTTGTCGTACATTCAAAGATATCCTGAAGCGATCGTCCCTTCGTGTTAAAGTGGAAAGGGAAGCATTTCAAACAGATGATGCCAAGCTACACTCTATCATGCGAGGGCGATCGTTCTGAGGAAATGTTCGATCGCGCTCTAGCCGAGCCCGTTCTAGTCGATCGATCGTCTGGCGATCGCTACGTTCTGATGTCGGCTGAAGCGTACAAAAAGTTGGTCGATCGCTTAAGCGAACTCGAAGATCGAGTTTGGGGTCAGAGGTCACAAATAGCGATCGAGGAATCTCAAATGGTGGGAGAAGAACAATTTACGTCAGCACTGCAAAAATTGGCAAATGGCGAAACTTGATGGACTAGAAACGGTACTTAGTTTTCTAAAGAAGTTACCGCCAAAAATTGCCGCTCAAATTGCCAAGAAGGTTATGGCGTTAAATATCGATCCGCTACCAGCAGATAGCAAAGCACTGAAAGGCTATCCTGGTTACTATCGGGTCGATAGTGGAGAGTACCGTGTTATTTACCGTTTTACAACGAGTGACGATTTAGTTGAGGTTATTTTGGTTGGAAAGCGCAATGACGATGAAGTTTACAAACAACTCGATCGATTATTGAGCTAGTTTCCTACAAACTGCAATTTACTTTAAGGGGGTGGGATTTTCCCACCCCTCTATATCTAACGCAACTTGAGAACTTGTGCTGCCACTGACAAACTCTCTTCGTACAACATATCGCGACCCCAACGTTGAAGTTGTTGTGCCATCAACGACTCCGCTTTTTGATCGTTGAGGGGGGTCACTTGTTCGGTACGGCAAGACTGGGCGCTTCCTCCAGCTTCCATCCGCATACAGCCAGTGGTTTCCGAGCACAAAATGGTGCAGCAGTTGGCATTGGGATCTTGAGAATTGAGGCGCAAACCGACCATATCGCCGGGAATTTCCCCCGTGTCGGCGGTGGGAATGGCGGCGAGTTCGCCTTTAATTTCGCGATCGCCCTCTCCTTTAAATAGGATACGCTGGATGTCGTAAGGGCCGCCTTCTTCTGAAAACGCGATCGGTTCCCAATTCAAACGGCTTGCCATCCAACCTAAAAACATAAAGGCTTGGGCGGCATTGCCTTTTTCGTAGTCAATGGTAATCTCATCAATGGCGTTTAAAGACTGACGGCGTTCGGGGGGATCGAAGGCGGCGGCGGTGAGTTCTTGCCAAGCCGAAAGTCGATGCCAATTGAGGTCGGCGATATAGACTTCTTTTTCGATTAACGCTTGCATTTTCAGCAATTCGGCTTCGGGATCGCTAAAATAGCTCGAATCGACGATAATGCAATTGCTAGCGCGAGACAAGCGTTTAAATAACTCTTGTTCGGGGTTGGGTGTGGCTTTCCACCACACAAATTTGGGCAAGTCGGGCACCATCAGCGACTTCACCAAATCGCCCACGCGATCGAGGCCTTTTTTCGTGCCGCGCAGGGTGATATACTCGCAACAAACCAGCTTGTCGCTGTTTTGTTTTTGGATGGGACAGTAGGCCGAAACTTGGGCTGTGACTCCCGTATCTTCTTCTAAAGTCGGGCAGAGGGTAATGATGCGGCAAGGGTTTTGAGCCGCGATCGCGTCGCTAATACTAAAACCGCGAGCGTTGGTGTTGGGAATTTTTTGCCGTTCGTCGGGTTGTTTTTGGAATTGTTCGCGTAACTTATCAAGGGTTTCGGGATCGACTCGCCCGGTGACGCGCAACTTATAGGCTTTTTGCGCTTCTTCGATGGCGTGGCGAGTTTTGGGGCCGTGAATGCCGTCGATGGGGCCGTCGTAAAAGCCCAAACTGCCGAGCAATTGTTGAAATTCTTCAGGTTCGTAAACCACCATACTAAAGGTGGCGGCGCGAGTGGCAATGGAGCTCGATTTGCCGTTTTGTCCGTTGGGACTTTGACTGAGCCAAATGTTGTTGAGTTCGGCTTCAATTTCGCCGAGAGAAATGTCTTTAGGGTTTTGAAGCGTAACAATTGGGGTAGTCATGCCAATTTTGGATTTTGGATTTTGGATTTTGGATTTTGCGAAAAGTTGGGGGCGTAGATTTTCTTCCCCCCAAACTTTTCAAGATGGATTGACCTCGGGCTAAAGCCGGAGGCGTGGATATAGCGAACGGGTTTTCCTTATCCCGAATGAATTCGACCGAACTGATTTCTATATTACCGCAACTTTCTTGACGCGCCGAGGGGGAGATGAGGTACAATAACGTTTTAATTGTTAAATTTTCCTGTCAATTGTCAAGAATTTTGGGAGCCAACTGATGGATGCAATGGACTTTTTTCGGCGCAGTGCGGGCAAATGGCGATCGCAGCGCACGACTCACCACCTCCCCTTTCGGCGGGCGGAAATGGGCGAGTCGGCGATTTCGGTTGAAGCGATCGACCCCGATCGCCCCCAAGTTGTCGAAATTTGTCAGTTTCATAACATTGACCCCGATCGCGCTACTGGCGGGGCGATCGTCACTTGGGAAGGAACGATGCAGTGGGATCGCGAGGGGGAAGACAACCACTCGGGCTCGACTGTGTTCGCCATCGTTCCCGACGCAGAGGATCCCAAACGGGGAAAAATGCTGCGCGAACGGGGTTACGCCGAAATTATGCCCGTTGCCGGACGTTACGAAATCGATGACGAGCGTGGTTTAATTTTAATCACTGAGTACGAAACCATGAGCGCCATCGAACGGTTTTGGTTTCCCGACGACAACGTGCGGATGCGAACCAGCACGGTGACGCGGTTCGGCGGGTTCAGTACGGCTTCGTTTTGCACCGAAACGCGATCGCTCGACGAGGAAAAAGCAGCAACCATGCCCGCGATCGAGTATTATTCGGCTTTGGGTTGGTAGTTTGCTTGTAGGGGTCAACGGCGTTGACCCTTTTCGGAAAAGGAGGAAAGGAAAACCTTTAGGGCGAATGGCATTCGCCCCTACAAGCATTGTGTCATATCACACTCCGAATTGTTCGGCGATCGCCCCCCTAAAACCTAATCCCTAAAACCTAATCCCTAATCATTTTGCGATTCCCCCGTCATGGGCACGAAGCGCACGGGAATGGTTTGCTGTTCGACAATGCCATCGGGTGTTTTTTCCATAACCACCATGTCTTGATATTCCTCACCAACGGGGGCGACTAATTTGCCGCCAACAGCCAATTGTTCGACCAAAGGTGGGGGAACGCGATCGGGGGCGGCAGTTAAAATGATAGCATCGAAAGGAGCATTTTCCGGCCAGCCTGCGTAACCATCTCCGATGCGAACTTCGACGTTATCGTAACCCAATTCGCTAAGAATGTTGCGGGCGCGTTCTCCCAGTTCGGGGATAATTTCGATGGTGTAGACTTCTTTGGCAATTTCAGCTAAAATGGCAGCTTGATAGCCA
>CAKZKB010000725.1 GCA_937121005.1 uncultured cyanobacterium
ATTTTGTCCGGCTATAAGCGAGAAACCGGGTTTCTACACCCGTTTAGCTTAGCATACCTGAATCCCGATCTCGAAACTAATCGATGGCAACGTCTGCTTCTATTTTTATACCAAAATTCACCCTCGAATCTCCCGCGATCGCGTCCAGATGTTTCTCCTCTACTCACCCCCTTGCAATTTATCTCCCAAGGCGATAGAATTGCGATCGATGTGACTATCGTTGTCGTCCTGTGACCGAAAATCCTTCCACGACGATCGACGGCGTGTAACAGTGGCCGTTCCAGTCCGCATCGCTACCTAATGCAACCGCTTCTTTCAGCGCCGTATAAGTATTTCCCGCCACCATTGTATCTTTAATTCGTCCTACGACTTCGCCATTTTGGATGCGATAGCCCAAATCCACATTTAAAGAACAATCGCCAGAAATACCGCCGCCACCACCCAACATTTGATCGACAATAATCCCCTCGTCGATCGCCCCAATCATGTCCCGCAACCGTCGATCGCCCGGTTGCACCAACAAATTAAATAACCCCGGCGTAGGATAGCTTTCTAAATTGGGACGAAACCCATTTCCCGTCGTTCCGCTTCCTAACAAACGACCGATCCGGCGATCGGTATAAAAGAGTTGCACCACCCCATCTTTAACAAACGTACTCGGCCGCGTCGGCGTACCTTCATCGTCAAACGGACAGCTAAACGGCCCCGCATTCGGTTCCTGATAGAGTGTTAGAGAAGGCGATACGACCAATTCTTTGAGGCGATCGCTCCAAGGAGATGCCCCCTCGATCGCCTGTTTTCCATTCAGCGCCGCTTGCACCGTTCCCCACAACAAATCCGCCGCTTTAGAGGTAAATAAAATCGGAATGCGCCCCGTCGGTGGAGGAACATTGTCCCTCGCCCACTCCAACCGTTGTAAAATTTGCTCTACTAATACCCTCGGATCTAAACTGTTGCGGCGAGTTTGCCCGTCAGACACATTCAAAAAGTCATCGCCGCGCACCCATTCAGTGGAAATGTAAGCGCTCAACGTCGTATCGGTATAGTGACAATCTAACCCCCGCGAATTTAGCGTCCGCGTGGTTTCGACATCGCATTCCCAGTCGGCGGCGCACAGCAATTCTGGATAGCGATCGCGAATCATTTCGATTGCTTCCCATCCCCATTCAAGCATTTGTTCGACTGCAATACTTTTGCCCAGATCGGGATAGGTTTCCCCTCGTCCTTCTGCGAGTTCGATGGTTTCGGGTTCGTTCAACTGCCCGATCGTCACAGCGCGATCGACCACCTCTTGGGGTTCCACATCGCCGTAAGCCACCGCCAGCCCCGGCCGCCCCCCGCGCCACAGTCGCAGCACTGTCCCTTCCGACTCCACCGTTTCCAAACTCTTGAGGCGGTTGGCTTCAAACAACACCACGCGACTGTGCGTGCGCGTCTGAAACACTTCGGCTTCTTCGGCTCCCGATTTTAAGGCTAGATCCAGTAATTCTTCTAACATTTTTTTGGTAATTGTTGATTGGTAATGGGTAATGGGTAATGGGTAATGGAGAGTTGGGGAAATAACGCACACCCTAACACCCCCTAAACCCCTAAACCCCCAATCCCCTAAACCCCTAATCCCTCTTTAAGCAGCCAAAAGCCGTTAAACGATTCCGAGTCGGGATCGCCTTGCACGGCGAGAAAGTGAACGCCATCGGCTTGTTTTTTGAGATCTTCTAAGTTCTGCGCTTCGGCTTGCGTGGTTTTGTCGGTGAGGTTGGCTAAAATCCAACTGTTGTTGGCTCCACTTTCGAGCAACAATCGAGGGGGAATACCCGGATCGAATTTTAAGAATGCCATTTCTAGGCCCGACATCCACGCCGCTAGGGGGAAGGCGCGATCGCTGAATACCAACAAACCCGGTACTGGCGTTGTCGGTTCCAAGTTCGCCAGTTCTAGGGGGAAGGCTTCGCTAAAATCAATCTCCCACTCCGACATCTCTTGGAGTGCAGCCGCTTCTAGGGTGACGATCGCCCATTGTTTGCCCTCAACCGCATCCGGGAGGCGTTGCGGCGTTTGCGCCAAGTAACGGACGGTGGGAGACTGGGCGGCGGCGGCTTGAAAGTTGGGATCTTGCGGGTAGACGGTTTCGTTCCGATCGCGCAACCAGTTCCACAGGGCGATCGTCCGCCGACTGGGGACGGGTTCGAGCCCCAAGTCTTTACAGGTTTTGACAATCATGTTGTTCATCTGGCGGCGAAAGAAGCGTACCGTCGTCGGTGGCGACGGGGCTTGCGCGATCGCCTCTTGCAACGCACTCCCCAGCCAGATGGAGTTGACTTCGCTGTTGGTACAGTATTTGGCGTAGCGAAACAGATCGTCCGGCGATCGGTCGATCGTCATCGGACTTTCGCATACCAACACTTCCCAAAGTTTCTTTTGGTTCTCGTCCAAAATGGGGCGAGAGTAAAAATCGAGTTCCCAGACCGTTCCCATACCTTGCGCGATCGATGTTCTGCGTCGAGATCCATCATCTCACCTTCTGGGGATCCCTCGATCGCGAATTCTCATAATTAATACCCCCCAGTGCCGATGGCATCTGGGGGGCAAGGGGGTAGAAGTGGATTATCGGGCTAAGTTGCTGCTGGTATAGGCATCCATTCCGTAGGCGGGGACGCGATCGCCGTAGTCGGTATCCGCACCTGTAACGGACTTGGCGATGCGATCGAACCCATCGTTATTCCAGTTGCGATCGTGGATGGGTTTACTTTGTTCGCCTTTGAAGTAGGCTTGCGTTCCCAAGACGGAAGCGGCGATCCAGCCGATGACGAACAAGGAAATGACGATTGTTAAATACATATGGTGCGACCTCTTGCGCTCTCTTGTTAACTAATATAACAGTATGTAAACTTATGTAAACGTGACTTGACACAGGTGCAAAGGTGATGTTTGTCACAACGGGGTAGGGGTAGCGCCCCCGTGCCTACCCCACAACCACACGGAGAAGGGCAACCACAGGGGGATTGTCCCTACAGTGGCGATCGTTGAGCTATGATGGAGGGAGTTCGGATCCGGGTAGCGCCTATGAAGTTCGTATCGATCGTCCTTACCGCCGTCCTCGCCTTGGGGAGTTCCCCCGCGATCGCGCAAGAAGACTCTTCTAGATGCGAGACAGCCGAACAATGTCTCAATTTAGGACTGCAAGCCTACTTCACTACACCCCGCGCAGTTACTAGCGCCCGAGACTTTTTCCAGCAAGCCGTTAACATAGAGGAAGATTTCTCTCTGGCACTCTATAATTTAGGTGTTGCCGAGTACGAATTGGGAAACTATGAAGCGGCTGTTGATGCTTTTTATCGCGCAGTTTATCGTGGCGACGAGCGGTGGGGTGAAACAATAAACAAGCTGAATGCCATGTACAATCTTGGTGTAGCATGGGTTAGGATAGAAGATCTCCGACAAGCAGAACAAATTTTTGACCAAGTTGTGAAACTCAGCAATGGCGAACATCGCCAAGCCGTAGAGTATCTAGAATGGGTACGATCGCAACTTGAAGAGCAAGAAAACTAGGACAAACAAAACAAAGTGCTAAACTGAATAACATAACCTTGTTCTTGATTGCCTCTCGATCGCGATTCTTTGCGTATGCCTCAAAGAGACTCCATTCACAATTTAGTTAAGCAAGCTCTGATTAAGGAAGGTTGGCAAATTACCGACGATCCCTATATTATTTCGTATGGGGAACGCTTTTTGTTTATCGATCTTGGGGTAACAGAGTTGACGAGTTTGAACTCTTGTGGTAAAACAGCAGTTATAGGAGCAAGTTTGGGTGATTGTCGGCTTGCCATTGAGATTAAGGAGTTTAGAGGACGATCGAAGATTGCAGATTTAGAACAAGCCATCGGACAGTACGTTCTATATCAAATTCTCTTAAGAAAGGTCGATCCTCAACGAGACATTTACTTAGCCATTACAACGAACACTCACGAGGAAATATTTAGAGAACCCATTGGTGAAACTGTTGTTAGCGATTTACCGCTTAACTTGATTGTTATCAATCCAAACAAAATAGAGGTTCAAGAATGGATACCACCGCCCACGATCGCGACATTGTAAAGAAAGTCATTTCTCGATACGCTCGACTGCGACCGTCTCATGGTAACATTCGCATCGACGCAGTGTTTGATGAGGAACGCGATCGCTATGCGTTGATGCAAGTGGGTTGGGATCGAGGACGACGAGTGCGAGGGAATATTATTTACGTGACCCTTTACGGGGGTAAGGTTTCGATCGAGTACGATGGTTTAGAACGTGGCATTTACGATGAATTAGTGGCGTTAGGAATTCCAGAAGAGCGCATCGAATTGGCATTTTTAATGGAGCCAGAGTCGGAAGTGGTGGGACGATCGCACTGGGAATAATTCAAATTGTCCGCGATCGCGTCAGAGTTGCGACAGAGGTTGTCAATACCAAAGACTTCGGCAAATTTCTCAACGACGATCGGATAAACGCCATCGATGCTAATATGAGGAATAAATTGGGCCATGCTGGTGACACCGCGATCGCGAATTCCACAGGGAACGATGCGATCGAACCCACTCAGATCCGGGCAGACGTTGAGGGCGAACCCATGGGTGGTTATCCAGCGTCGCGCTTGAATGCCAATGGCAGCAATTTTAGCATCGCCGATCCACACCCCCGTTAACCCCTCAACGCGATCGCCGTTTAAACCGAATTCTGCTAGCACTTGAATTAACATTTCTTCAAGTTGGCGCAGATACCAATGTAAGTCGGTACGGTAGCGGTGTAGGTTAAGGATCGGATACCCTACCAGTTGTCCCGGCGCGTGGTAAGTGACCTCGCCGCCGCGCTCGACGCGATACACTTCATAAGGAGCGCGATCGGGGTTAAATTTAAGAAATGTAACGTCCGCGCCGCGCCCTAACGTATAGACGGGTGGGTGTTGCAACAACAGCAAAACGTCCTCTCGTTCCGGGTTTTGGTAGCGTTCTTCGGCGAGAGACTGCTGCCAGGTTCGGGCGCGATCGTAGGGGATCGGTTCGGAAAAATACTCGTAGTGTAGGGAACGCATAGAGTCAACAATACAACGAATTATCAAGGAATGCAAAGGTTCTTAACAGTCCGTGCCGATCGCCGGGGGTTGGCCTTACAATGCGATCGAGTTGGAAAAAGTTCCTCTTTATCCGCTCTTGGCCTGAAAGTCGCCGTTTACAAATGCGTCGATCGCGGTTAAAATAAAGTTAAGAGGCCGAATTTACCCCCTGTATCGTTCTAAAATTCGGTGTCTGAAGAAAAACGTCCTCACTGGACGCAAACGAACGATTTTGGGGAGGCGACAACACCCGCCTCGCTTCCTTAGCGATTGGCGCGATCGAGCGAAATCGATTTTCGCCGATTCGGGATCGTCAGATTCCAGTAATCGATAACCTAGCGGGAGAAGTCAACATGAAGCTCGTTATCCAAGGCAAAAATATTGAAGTTACCGATGCCATTCGCGAATACGTGCATCAAAAGATCGAGAAAGCCGTCAGTCACTTCTCGAACATTACCACAGAAGTAGACGTTCATCTCTCTGTCGCTCGCAACCAACGCATCAACGCCAAACAATTGGCGGAAGTGACGATCTATGCGAACGGTACGGTGATTCGCGCTCAAGAAAGCAGCGAGTCTCTTTATGCTAGCATCGATTTGGTCGCTGACAAAATTGCTCGCCAACTGCGTAAGTACAAAGAAAAACGGCAATCGAAAAAACATCACGCAGTGAAAACCAGTGCGGTTGTGGATCCCGAAGCCGTTGTCAGCGAAAATCCCATCGGCGATCGCGAACCCGAACTCCCCGGGCGCGTGGTTCGCAACAAGTATTTTGCCATGCCGCCGATGTCACCGGAAGAAGCCTTGGAACAACTCGAACTTGTCGATCATGACTTTTTCATGTTTCGTAATGCTGAAACTGGAGAAATTAATGTCATTTACGAACGCAACCATGGCGGTTTTGGTTTAATCCAACCCCGCAACGGTACGAATGGCTACCACCTCAATGGTAAAAGCGATGCGGCTGATGTTGTTTCTGCTTCCCATTCGTAAGCGATTTCTAATTCGGGGAGAATCAATTTTGTCATTGTTGCAAAGGTTTCTCCCTGTTTCCTGGAACAACTCGAACTCGTCGATTTGGGCAAACGCCGTTTGCCCCTACATACGCATTCCGATCTGTTGCATTAATCCTGGAAATTGGTATTACCGGGAAGGTGAAGCATTCGCCATGGTAAAATTTATCGGGAGCGAGACGCTCCCATTACCAAACAGGATTCTGACAATATTACCATTGGCATGAATCCTGACGGTGAAGCGTTTCCCATGTTCCTTGTTGGGATCGTTACCTCACCCATTCGGCGATCGCGTGACTGGGGAGGGCGAGGCATTCGCCGCGTTTCTTTACACAAAATACCGATCGTCGATCGGTGCGAATGCCTAGCCCCTACAGGTTTGTTTACCTATTACCTATTACCAAATGCCCCGAATTGGCGATCTTGCCGAAAAGGAACTTTTGCAACGGCTGCACCCCTTTTGCCCGCCGGATATTATTGGCGATGATGCTGCTATCCTCAATTCTACAGGCGATCGCGCTGTTGTCGTCACGACCGATACCCTCGTCGATGGCATTCATTTTAGCGACAAAACCACCTCCCCGGAAGATGTCGGTTGGCGGGCGATCGCGGCAAATTTGTCCGATCTCGCTGCTATGGGGGCAACGCCAACGGGGTTAACGATCGCCTTGGGATTGAATTTAGAAACTCCCGTCGAATGGGTCGATCGCCTCTACCGAGGAATGCAAGAATGCTGCCAACAATATCATACCGCATTGGTGGGCGGTGACGTAACCCGATCGCCCGTTAACACCCTTTCTATCACCGCTTTGGGAACCGTCGATCGCCATCGGGCAATATTGCGAAAAAATGCTCGTCCTGGAGATGCGATCGTCGTTACGGGGGTGCACGGAGCCTCCCGCGCCGGGTTAGAATTGTTGCTGCATCCCGAAACAGGAGAAAATCTCCATGCGGGCGATCGCAACAGTTTAATTCGCGCCCATCAACGCCCGCAACCGCGTCTCGATGTCATCCCGATTTTACAAGAACTGACGAAGAACGCGCCTAGAATTGCCGGAATGGATAGCAGCGACGGACTCGCCGATGCGGTTTTGCAAACTTGTCAGTTGAGTAAGGTAGGGGCGAAGGTCGATCGCGTTGCTTTAATCGTGCCACCAGGGATGTTAGAAACGACCGCATCTGAAACAGTGCTAGAGTGGATTTTGTTCGGTGGCGAAGACTTTGAATTGGTGTTATCTTTACCGCCAGAGATTGCCGTGCAATTGGTCGATCGCCTGGGAGAAAATGCCGCGATCGTCGGGAATATTACTCAGGAAACCGATATTGTTTTAATAGATAGCACAAAACCTGATGTTTGTCAACCCTTAAACGGCGATCGCGCCTTCAAACATTTCGGATAAAAAGTTATAATATCACTATTCAGGTCTACTAGCATCAACTGATGTAGAAACCCGGTTTCTTGGCAAACCTGAATGCTTACGTTATAATGATCTGTAATCTCCATTTAGCAGTGAGAGCGTCTTTTTAATTTTACATTTTTAATTTTTAATTGAATCATGGTTCGATTTGCGATCGTCGGCGATCCCCATATAGCCGTCCCCCATACCATCGGGGATCCAAACAAGCGAGTTCACTTGGTTGAAGTCAGTATTCCGGCGTTAGAACAAGTTTTCGATCGCCTGGAAACACTCGACATCGATTTTTTATTGCTTCCTGGCGATCTCACCCAACACGGCGAACCCGATAACCATCGTTGGTTGTCGAGACGACTGGAAAAATTGCCGTTTCCAGTATGCGTGGTTCCGGGAAATCACGACATTCCAGTTTTAAATGCCGACGATCGCTCCATTGCAGCCGCCGACTTTTCCAGCTACTATCGCAACTTCGGTTACGACAACAGCCATACACTTTATTATACCCGCGAAATCGTTCCCGGCATCCAAATCATCGGTTTAAATTCTAACCAATTCGATGCCAACGGCAAGCAACTCGGACGACTCGACGACGAACAACTGCACTGGCTCGAAACCGTTCTCGGCGAGCTTGGGGATAAATTCGCGATCGTCCTCATCCATCATAACACGATCGAACACTTGCCCGGACAAAGCCAACATTCCCTCGGTCGGCGCTATATGCTCGACAACGCCAAAACACTGCTACAATTGCTAAGAAATGCAGGCGTTCGCCTCATCTGTACCGGACATTTGCACGTCCAAGATATTGTTTGCGATCGCGACATTTGGGAAATTACAAGCGGATCCCTCGTTAGCTATCCGCACCCCTATCGTATTTTAGATCTGCACCGCGATCGGGCTGGAAAAGTGGCGTTAAGCATCGAAACCGAACGAGTGGAAGCCGTCGAAACGCAGCCGAATTTGTCCCATTTTTCCCGAGAGTGGCTGGCGAAAAAGTCGCCACCGTTTATGCGTCGCCTGCTAACCGAACCCCCTGTCAATTTACCCGCCGACAAAGCGGAACAGTTTATCGATGATTTGCGCTATTTTTGGGCTGACATTTCCCGAGGCGACGCGCAGTTTTCCTTCCCCCACTTTCCACCGCAGGTACGCCAATATTTTGAGTCCTTTAGTGCGGTAGAGGCGATCGATAATTGCGTGACGCTACAACTTTCTGTCGATCGTCCATATATAGCTGATAAATAACCTAATGCGGAACCGATCGGGTTCCGCATTGACATCAGAAATTCTAGACGCGATCGCCCTACATTTTGGAACGATAGCGGCGCTTCTTACGACGGGCGATCGCTTTGCGCTTCGCTTTTTCTAACGGCGTTTCAAAATGACGGTTCTTACGCATATCGGGAAAAATTCCCGCTTTCGAGACTTGTCGCTTAAAGCGGCGTAAAGCCGATTCGATGCCTTCGTTTTCGCCAACGATGACTTGAGCCATATAAAAGACCTCCAAAGTGATTTTACTAGGTTTAGGCGAGATACCGTGCAAAACGGCAAAGGCGCTCTGGCAAAGCTAGGCGGTTAGCGTCGCCTTGCCAGAAGCGCTACGATTGCTTGTCAGACAATTATTTAATAGCGACCACCACCACCTCGACGTTTGTTATAGCCACCGCCACCACCGCCGGAACGATTTTCGCGCGGGCGGGCTTTGTTCACTTTCATGCTGCGACCCATCCATTCAGCGCCGTCGAGAGCTTCAATGGCTGCAGTTTCTTCTGTGTCAGACGACATTTCTACAAAACCAAAGCCCCGCATCCGCCCGGTTTCGCGGTCGGTGGGAAGTTGCACTCGCTTGACTGTGCCGTACTCGGCGAAGACCTCATTGAGATCTTCTTCGGTTACGTCGTAGGACAGGTTGCCAACGTAGATTGACATAAACGGACTCCAGGAAATATTGAGCGAGAATTAAACGATTGAGGAAGTTGCCTGCCCATCTAGTACAAATGCAACCGCTCGCTGCACGTTAATCTCGCTGCCTATAGTAGCTTAGTTTTGGGGTGACAGTCAACCCGTCCGGTGGGAAAAGTTTGCCCGAGGGCGATCGCGCTTCTAGGTCTCGAAACCCGCTTCTAGCCTAGCTTTTCGATAATTGCTTCCGGTTTGATGTCGGCAATGTTGCCTGTGGGAGATTTGATGGCAACATATTTTTCATCCGTTGGCAGCAATTTGGCCGGCTCGGTGGGGCCAAAAAGAGCGATGGTGTAGGTTTGCAGACCGACGGACAAGTGCATGGGGGCGCTGTCGGTACACAGCATTAAATTGGCGGCGGCGATGGTGGCGGCCAGTTTGCCCACATCCGGGGGGGCGATCGCTTTGAGATCGTCCACTTCAGAGGCTAGGCGTTCCACCCACTCGGCATCTTCGGGGCCTTTGAGGACGGCGATCGCGGTTCCCGGTTTTTTCTCCCGGATGGCGTGCAAGATTTTCGTCCACTTTTCGACGGGATAAATTTTGTCGATGCCTTTTTCTCGGGCTAGGCGACTGGATCCGCCGTGAATGAGAATGTAGCCTTCGGGCAGATCTTGACGATCGCGTTCGGCCTTAGCCCATTCTAAATCTTCTTTGAGCAGGGAAATTTCCAGGGATAGGGGCGCGGGAGAGAGATTAAACCCTTGCAGCAGATCCCGGTACATTTCGGCGGCGTATTGCTCGCTTTTCAGGGGGACTGGATCGGTGAGAAACCAGCGACCGCTACCGTCGAACCCGACGCGCTTCGGGATCCCCGTCAGCCACAGCAACGCCCCCACCGTCCAGCGTCGCCCCAGGGATAAGACGGCATCGTACTCGCGATCGCGTAAAATTCCCAGGAAGTTGCTCCAGTCTGCCAGACCGTTGCGATCCTTAAAGTCGAAGGGAATGGTGGTCAACGAACCATCGTGCAGGTACTTGCTGACGCGATAGGCACCGCGCGATCGCGGTTCGGCGACGATATCAATTTTGGCATCGGGGTAGGCCTGCTTCAAACTCTCGACAGTCGGGAAAAACAGAATTTGATCGCCGATTCCGCCGGGAACGAGGGCTAGGACGTGCATCATGGTAAATTGGACTTCACGCTGAGGGTGGTTCTGTGTTGGGAGTCACCGCAATTACTATATCCTGTTTCCCTACCGACGATCGATGTTTTTACTCGTACCTGCGGCCGGATCGGGTCGCCGCATGGGTGGCGATCGCAACAAACTCCTGTTGAGTCTTGGCGGTAAACCCCTCATCGCTTGGACGTTATTGGCGGCCGAAGCTGCTGCGTCCATCGAGTGGATCGGATGCAACCATAATGGTCGTGTTCTCGAAGGCAT
>CAKZKB010000726.1 GCA_937121005.1 uncultured cyanobacterium
CCTTTGATGGCAACACTTTCGCCATCGACGGCGGTTCTCGGGCGGGCAATAACCTTTTCCACAGTTTCGATCGCTTCTCCCTCCCGACGGGAACCGAAGCCCTTTTCAACAATGCGGCGGACGTTAGCAACATTCTCAACCGCGTTACCGGAGACTCCATTTCCAACATCGACGGTACGATCCGCGCCCACGGGACGGCAAATGTCTTTTTACTCAACCCCAACGGCATCGTTTTTGGCCCCAACGCCCGTCTCGATATTGGCGGATCTTTTGTGGGAAGTACGGCCGATCGCGTTGTTTTTAGCGATGGCATGGAATTTAGCACCGATCCAGGTGCGATCGCAGCGCCGCTACTGAGTGTAAACGTTCCGATGGGTTTGCAACTCGGGAACGATCCAGGCACAATTGTTAATCGTTCTGTTGCCTTTGACTCTAGTGGTGCGATCGTCGGCTTGCAAGTGCAGAGCGCACAAAGTTTGTCGCTAGTGGGTGGCGGAATTCTCCTCGAAGGCGGACATCTGAGGGCACCCGGCGGCACGATTGAAGCGATCGCAATGGAGGAGGGAACCTGGCAAATGGGTAGCAATGCCTTTCCTGCGATCGAACAGTTAGGAAACGTGCGTCTGTCGTTAGGGGCTTCTATTGCTAGCAGTGGTGAGGGGGGAGGCAATTTAACTGTTCGTGGGGATGCGATCGAACTGACCGATGGTTCGACTTTGCTAGCGGATACCTTGGGCGATCGCGATGGTGGCGCGATCGATCTTTTTGGAAGTCAACTGAGACTTTTGGGCGGTTCTTATATTTCTGCGAGTACGTTTGGTGAAGGCAATGCTGGAGATATTACAGCAAACACTTCTGAATTAGTAGAAATCACAGGGATTGAAAGCCGACCTGAAATTTTGAGAGAAGCTGCTACAGGAAATTTAGATTTCGATCTCAGTCGGCGTAGTGGTATTTTTAGCCTCGATAGCAGTTTGGGAACGAGTGGAAACATTACGATTGTTACAGGCAATCTCAACCTCCGCAACGGTGCAACAATCTGGACGCGACCTTTTGGAGAAGGGCATGGAGGAAATTTAGACATTACCGCTACCGAAACAGTTAAGATAATAGGATCTACTCTAGTTACATCAAGTAGCAATGGTGGTAGGGCTGGCGATCTAACGATCGACACAGCTGAATTGCAAGTGCAGAATCAGGGAAGTATTGCAACTGGAACCATTCAGGGAGAAGCTGGGAACTCGATTGTTAATGCGACTGAATCTGTCGATATTATCGGTTTTCCGACAGATAGTCCTATATTTACCACTGTTATTTCTGCTGGGTCTTTTGTGGCAAATGCAGGAGATATAACCATTAACACAAATAGACTCACGATTCGCAACGGTGGGGTTATTAATGCAACTGCTGCGGGATCGGGGCAGTCTGGAAATATTTTGATTGATGCAACAAGTTCTGTCGATCTCGCAGATGCAACTGTCAGCGATCCGGTTAACCCGATCGCCGGGGCAAGCGCAATATCAGCTAGCGCTCTCGGTGCAACAGAACGGGCAGGAAACATCACTATTAACACTCAACGGCTAACACTTAGCAATGGTGGTGTTGTTAATGCCTCAGCCCAAAATCTCCGGCTCGATGATGGAAGTGTTGTGGCAGCATTAGGTCAAGGAGGCAACATCCGCATTAACGCCAGTGAATTTGTCCAAGCTGAAGGCGCTTCGCCCGACAATCTCACCCTCAGTAGCATTCAAGCTCTGACCGAAGGAACTGGCAGTGCAGGAACAATTGGCATTCAAACGCGAGAGTTACGAGTTCTTGATGGCGGGCAAGTCACTGTTGCCAGCTTAGCATCGGGGTTAGGGGGACGGATCGATATCAATGCTGCCAGCGAAGTTAACGTTATTGGTTCGACCCAAGCACCGATAATGACCCTCATTCCGGATCTGGATGAAGTAGATGTCAGCGATCTCGACATTTCCGATCTCTTGCAGAGCGGAAGGTTTCAAGTTTTGAATACGGCGGTGTTGGCAGAGCGATCGGGAACCACAACAGACTCGGGAGAAATTCCCAGCGCGATCGCCGCTACCAGTTTTGGGGTCAGCACTGCTGGAGATGTCAACATCTTTACCGACGAATTGTTCCTTGCTGAATCCGGTTTAATTGGAGTCGCTAGTTTTGGCACGTCCCCGGCGGGCAATTTAAATATTTTCGCTGAAGATGTGCTGCTCAGCGATCGCGCGGCTCTAGTAGGGACGACGGCGACAGGAGACGGCGGTAACGTCAATCTTTTGTTGAGGGACAATTTGATTATGCGTCGCGGCAGTGCCATCACCACGTCGGCTCGAGGTGTGGGTGACGGCGGCAATATTACCATTGAAACGGGGGGATTGGTGGCTCTGGAAAACAGCGACATTACAGCGAACGCGGTAGGTGGTTTTGGCGGTAACATTTTTATTCGTGCTTTGACGCTGATCGGGATTGAGGAGCGACCCATGCAGACGGAAGAAAGCGATATTACTGCATTTTCCGAGCAGGGGCCGGAGTTTAGCGGCGAAATTGAAATCGAACTGCCCGATGTGGATCCGATTTTGGGCATTTTTGAGGTGGGTCGCCCGATTTTTGAATTGGGTAAAATTATCGATCCGTGCATTATTGCGGCTCGCACTCGCGTCGAAGATCGCGGTACCGGAGGAATGGCTTACAGTCCTGACGGTTACAATCCTGGTGGGTCTTCAATTTCGATGGAAATACAGCCGTTTCCCGAACCGGATCCGAATGCGGAACGGAGAGTTTACGGCCCGCCTGATTTTAACGAGCCGCCGATGGAAGCTCGCGGTTGGACGGTGAATGTAGGGGGAGAAATCGAGTTGATTTTGCGCCCGCAAGAGTTGGAGCCGTTTAGTTTTTGGTATAGTACCGTCACCTGCGAAGACTATTATTATGGCTATGGGGACGATCGTCCCTACCGGGAAAATAGGGTTTCGAGTTCCTCTTCTTCGCTTTCGGGGGTGAGTTTTAGAGATCGCGATCGCGAAATCGAAACGCGATCGCCCCCATCTTCGAGTTCGGCGGGATCGAATTTTCCGGGCAAGACGTTGGTTTTGACTTGAGCGAAGACGCGATAGGCTTTCATATCTACTTTACCACTGCGATCGCCATTGGGTGTGTCAATTTTCACCAGTTGATATTTGACGTTTTCAGCGTAGACAGCAAGGGTGACTTTAAAGACTTCAAAAAATCGAATCGTCCACTGACACTCGCTTTCGGGTTGCTGTTCGTAGAAAGCAATGAGTTGAGCGATGCGGGTTTCTAAATGAATGCGAGAGTGGGGAGAGATGAGAATGAGTTTGAGCAGGGCGATCGCTAAGGTTAAGGGGTTGCCATTGGAGAGCAACAGGATAAATAATGTGGAGGGATCGCGGCCGTTTTCGGTGGTTAAACTATCGATAACGCGGTTGCAGGTTCGCAGCAGTAAGCTGTCGTCGAGGCGATCGTCGTTTTTCTGCGGGTACAATCCTTGAATTTTTTCGGTGAGTTTGGTATTGATGGTGTTGGCTAATTCTTTATCGCCCCAAGCGTAGAGGAGATATTTATTCAGGCTTTTTTTG
>CAKZKB010000727.1 GCA_937121005.1 uncultured cyanobacterium
TAACTAACGATTCACCTGACGGTAGAATCGTAGGATGCGCGGCGGTTCTGCTCAACGGGAAGACGGTTACGAACATCGCGATTTCGTTCCCGGAGAAATGCTGCGATCGCCTTTGTTTCCCGATCTAGAACTCGCCGTCGATCGGATATTCTCGCCGCCATTGGTAGAAGAACTCATGCAAGCCGATCGCGAAGCCGTCGATCGACTCAAACAGCAAATCACCCAAGAACGAGAACGTGCCGATCGCCTGGCCGAGTTGTTACGAGAACGGGGGCTCGATCGCCTCGGGATCGAGCCTTAAGAACGCGATCGCGGATCCAACTGCAAGAAAAACTCCCAGTAAGGGACTCGGCTCGCCTCCCAACGAGTATAATGGCCGACAAAGGGAAATGTCAGTACATTGTTATTGCCCATGGCCAGAACGAAACCGCCGTCCGACAAGGTTCTTACCATCCGCCTACCTGCGAGCGAGCTCGATCGCCTCGAACACTACTGTCTCGAACGGGGTCGCACCAAAACCGAGGTACTGCGGGAGATGATCCGCCGCTTGCGTCCCTCTTCGGTGAGTTAGTCCGGGTCGATCGCCTCGAGAACTGCTTTCGGACTTAACTTTTCTTTAAACCAGACAATGGGAACGGGAACCGAAGTGACGCTGACCCCGGCTTTCTCTAAATTTAACCGTTCGGAAATGGCTAAAATCAGGTGAGGGCAATCCGATCGCCGCACCTGATAAAATTTCTTTTTGAGATAGTCGGGTCGCCAGTAACCGATGATTTCGAGTAAGAACGATCGACCGTCGGGATGCACCAGGCGAAAATCGGGCACCATGACGCTACCGGGGATGGGAATTAAATCCACTTCCCGTTCCAGTCGCCATTCGGTTTTAGTTTTTTCCCAGCGCTTGGCAAATGATTCCTCCACCATACTATCATAGGGTTTGCCCGGTGGATAGTGGGTGACTAAATTGCACTGAGAATCGAGGCCGAAACGTCCTTGCGTCCAGTTACCATCGTAATCGCGATTTTGTAGGGTCGCTTTTAGGCTCCATTTGGTGACGTGGAGAAGTGCGGGAAGCATTTTTGCGATCGCCAAACCGTAGCGGGTACTCGGTTTAAACAAGCTGGTCGGGCCGTCGATGCTAATGGTAAAACCGCGATCGGCATCTCCCTCAATATAAAACATTAAGCCAAATAATTTCAAATACCGAAACAAAAGTTTGTATTGTCCTGGGACATTGCGATAGGCATTGATAACGATATGACTGGCTTTGTAGAAAATGCCCTGCACTTGCGATAGATTGTAGCGATGCAACAAGGCTTCGGGTTCTGGTGCATCGAATTGCGTCAAGATTCGGTTTTCGTGCAAATCGGCATAGAGTCCGGTGCTGACATGATGGGGAAGAATTTCTTTTCCTTGCTCTTGGGACAGGGTATCGGCAATTTTTTCGAGAGTTTGAGTCGCGTTTGTGCGACTGGGAGTCGAATTTGCAGCGAGAGAAAAAACGCGCTGGCGCAGTTGAACGGGTTCGAGGGGACTGACAATTTCAATGGTGCAAAACTTGCTTTTCAGCAAGTGCGCCAACCCCCGCTTTACCCGATAGTCGGGACTGTCGCCTTCAAAATCGAGCAGGCGAGAGTTGAGTTCGCTTTGCGTCTGTCCGACGCTATTTTCAAACAACTGAATCAGATCGGCTGCCACTTGTTTGTTAGCTGCGTCGATGCTCAAACGCTTGGGAACAATTTCTTCTCCGTTTCGGCGGTGACTGAGTAAGTCTGTTGGTAACATTTTAAGGCGATGGGGGATTAGGGGATTAGGGGTTTGGGGGGAATATAACTTCCAACTTCATCCTTGAAACCTCATACTTTGTACCTCAAACCTCAACCTTGTACCTCAAACCTCATACCCCGATTGACCGACAAATATGCTTGAGGAAAAAAATCGTAGGTTGGGTGGAGGGACGACACCCAACGCCATCAGTTGCGGTTGTTGGGTTTTCATGCTTCAAGCCAACCTACAACTATAATACTACCATTGAACTGAATCCTTACCATTCCTCGTTACGTTCCTAGTCGAGTGTAACGAACAGTGGAGGTTTAAGAGTCACCGCGATCGCGGATCGGAGAACTTTCGTACAGTTTCTACATCTACTCCTTGAATTTGAGCAATTTCCTCAACACTAAATCCCCTTTCTAGCAGTTGAGGAATAGCCGTCGAGAGCATTTCCTCCTCCCGTTTTTGACGACCTTCAGCTTCAACCTCCTGATAAAATCGGGTTTGCTTCCATTCAGTTAGTCCAAACATCGCTTCTAACTCCTTACGGGGTCGATTGGGAAACTTGTAAATCAGAGCTTGCTCGATTAGTTCTATTGTACTCCGTTGTCGGCCAGCAGGCAACTCCCCTTCGGGGAATTCAAAATTCAGAATTCAAAGTTCAAAATTAAGAGACTGCATTTTTAATTTTTAATTTTGCATTTTGAATTGGAGCGTAGCGACAGGCTGTCAGTCCGCATATCATGTTCGTTGATAGAGTTGTCCCACCTCGGCGATCGCCAGCCTGGAACTGGCCCCCAACGTTAGCGGCGATCGATCGCCATTTTCAAAATGTTGCGCCGCCGCACAAGCAATCATGGCCGCATTGTCAGTGCAATATTTCATCGGTGGAAACAGAACGCGCAAATTGTGTTGTTCTCCTGCTTCTGTCAGTTGGTGGCGCAAACTGCTGTTAGCGGCGACTCCCCCTCCCACCGCGATCGTCTGCAAACCGCTATCTAACGCGCAGGCGATCGTCCGTTTGGTCAGCGCCTTGGCGACTGTATTTTGGAAACTCGCAGCCAGATCCTCCACCGGAAGCGCGTCCCCCGTTGCTTCGAGTTGCTGTACCAACCGCAGTACCGCCGTTTTCAGGCCGCTAAAACTGGAGTCGTAAGGATGAAACCCGCCTCCCGGTTGGCGTACCCGGCCTTCAGGGAGAGAAAATGCGTTCGGGTTCCCCACTTTCGCCGCGCGATCGATCTCCGGCCCCCCCGGATACCCCAACTTCAGCAACCGGGCCACCTTGTCGAAGGCTTCCCCGCAGGCGTCGTCGATGGTAGTCCCCATGACGTGAATTTGATCTACATCATCCACCTTGCAGATGATGGTATGCCCCCCGGATACGAGAAGTCCCAGAAAGGGGTATGCGATCTTCCGATAGAGCTGAGGGGCGTAGAGATGGGC
>CAKZKB010000728.1 GCA_937121005.1 uncultured cyanobacterium
GAGTTTGGCTCGCAGGGCATCAAGATAGCGATCGGAAAGCGACCCGCTTCGCTCTTCAGGATCTTGACGTTGAATGTCTTCTTCAGAAATGGTCACGACAGTAATTCTGGAATCTTGTCCTTCAGAAGGTCTCAGTTGCATCATCCGGTCGTAGGCCATCAACTCTAGAGGCTGGAAAAAACCAGATGAGCGAACAATCAGGGTTAACCCTGTTACAGAGATACTCGCAAGTGCTATGCGTTTGAACCGCCGGGGCCGACCGGGCTGTTGCCCACCACGCAGATCTTTTACCAAGCTGAGAGTGGTAACGATCGTGCTGATAATAGTGATGACATCTGAAAGCGACGAGGAAGGAGAGCGCATAGCCCAATGGTTGTACTTTGTATCTTCTACTTATCTATCTCACGGAGGATGGGAATTTTACGGGAAGATGCCGCAAATGTAAAAAAACTTCACATTTGGTACGCGATCGCCCTTGAAGGGAGCGTCTCGCCTCGCAAACTGTACTAAAACTGACACTTTCAGCTAAACCCGACTAAAACAGTCGGGATTGTTTGGCCGAAGTTGACACCCGTGTTAGGATGGTTTGCCAAGTCGAACTATAGAACTCGCCCACCATGACTCAAGCCATCGCAACGCCTAGAACCCAGACGGCCCCTGCCTTTGAGAAACTGCAATGCAAAGAGTGCGGAGCCGAGTACGAAACTAAGGCCCAGCACGTTTGCTCCTTTTGCTTTGGCCCGCTAGAGGTCAAATACAACTACGATATCCTCAGCCAGCGCGTCAGCCGGGAGACGATCGCGGCCGGCCCCAACTCCATTTGGCGCTACCGTCCCTTTCTTCCCGTCGCCACCGACAACTATATTGATGTCGGTACGGGCATGACTCCCCTAGTGGCAGCCCACCGCCTCGGCAAGCGCTTGGGGCTAAAAAAACTGTATATAAAAAATGATGCGGTGAATATGCCCACCCTCAGCTTCAAGGATCGGGTGGTGTCCGTCGCCTTGAGTCGGGCGCGGGAATTGGGTTTCGATACGGTATCCTGTGCCAGTACCGGGAACCTCGCCAATTCTACCGCCGCGATCGCCGCCCACGCCGGGTTAGACTGCTGCGTATTCATCCCCGCCGACCTGGAAGCCGGCAAAATTTTAGGAACCCTGATCTACAATCCCACATTGATGGCCGTCAAAGGCAACTACGACCAAGTGAACCGCTTGTGTTCGGAAGTCGCCAACACGCACGGCTGGGGATTTGTGAATATTAACCTGCGGCCGTACTATTCAGAAGGGTCGAAAACCCTCGGTTTTGAAGTCGCCGAACAACTGGGCTGGCAATTGCCCGATCGCGTGGTTGCCCCCTTGGCTTCTGGGTCTTTGTTCGGCAAAATCTATAAAGGGTTTAACGAGTTCGTGCAAACGGGCTTAGTGGAAGCCAAAGACGTGCGCTTTAGCGGGGCGCAAGCCGAAGGCTGTTCTCCCATCGCCCAAGCCTACCAAGAAGGGCGCGATTTCATCACCCCCGTCAAACCGAATACGATCGCCAAGTCGATCGCGATCGGCAACCCCGCCGACGGTGTTTATGCCTTAGATATTGCCCGCAAAACCGGCGGACAAATCGAGTCGGTCAACGATACTGAAATCGTTGAAGGCATGAAACTCCTGGCCGAAACCGAAGGCATTTTCACCGAAACCGCAGGCGGCACGACGATCGCGGTACTGAAAAAATTGGCAGAAGCGGGTAAAATCGATCCCGAAGAAACCACCGTCGCCTACATTACCGGGAACGGCTTAAAAACCCAAGAAGCCGTCCGCGAGGCGATCGGCGAACCCTTGACGATCGATGCCAACCTCAGCGCCTTCGAGCGGGCTCTAGAACGGTCTCGCACCCTCGATCGTCTAGAATGGCAGCAGGTTCTCGTTTAATTCGGGTGTCAGCATTCAGGTCAAAGCAAGAAACCCGGTTTCTGGACGATCGCGCCTATAAAATTCGAGTCTATCCTTTGAGAAACCGGGTTTCTACACCCGAGGCGCGATC
>CAKZKB010000729.1 GCA_937121005.1 uncultured cyanobacterium
GAAACCAAACACATTGGGACGGCGTTCTAACAACAATCCCGTGCGATAGCGAATATGTTCTAACAATTTCGCGGCGCGTTCCGCATCGCCTAAAACGTCAGCAAAAATATTCCGCACGTCATCGGCTTCGCATTCAGCCAAATCTCGCGACTGCATCGACAATGCCACTTCTCGACAGGTTCGCAACTTTTCTTGTAGCTGAAATTCGGAATGGATTCCCCGCCGCTTGTCCCAATTGTGCAGCAATCCTTCGACACACAATCGGTACAGCAAGGCCCGATCTTCCGGTAAGCGTCCCCCTTCAAAATAGTTAACCAAACAAATTGCCGACAGCATCAAGGGGTTGCGAGCCAAATCGCGAATGTAGGGATGGCTTTGAAAGCCGTTGACGATTTCTTCGCCTTCTTTTTCACCCTCTCGCCGTGCTTCCTCTTCTATCTCGTTTTGCGCCAGCCGCACCGCCGTACACCAATGACAGGCATACTCGCCAATTTGAGACTCGTTGAAGTCGAGTAAGTCGCACTCGACAAATTTTTGTCGCCGCAACAAACCGGGAGGATAGCCAACCGGACGAGATGAAATTAAATAATGACAATTGGGATATTTCTCTAGCAAGTCGAACAGCCAGGGAAGTAAATATTCTTGTAAATCTTCTGGTTCCGTTTCGTCCAAACCATCGAGCATAAACAACACTCGACCCGCTTTCATCTGTCGATCGAGCCAACCGTCCGGCATCAAATTGGCACGATCTTGGCTAGCCGTTGCTTTGGCAATCAGCGCCGCACCTTTGGGTAAGTTGGTTAAGTCCAGTTGCCGCACTCGCAACAACAAAGGAATGGCCTGTTGTTCGCCTAAAACAAACTTTTCCTCAACCGATGCTAGCTGGACTTGCAACCATTCAAAAAAGGTAGATTTTCCCGCACCGGGCAAACCAACGATGACGGCGCGATCGCTCTTTTTAACGCGATCGAGTGCGGAATCAGTTTCTTCTTCCTTCGCTTTCGATTTTGGTGCTTGTCCGATGCGATCGCCAAGTTCTCCATAACGCTGACGTGCGGCTGCCAAACCCATCAGCGAAAATCCAATCTCGTTTTCTTCACCTTCTCCAAGTTGAGAGAAGGGACGCACGGCGACGCGAGGCATGACAAAAAGCTCGCGCAAATCCACATCTAAATTCGTGGTCATGCGGACGGTTCCGGCTTCTACTTGGTAAAAGCGTTGCAGCAAATAGTCGCGATACAAAAGTTCGTATCTCTCGTCTGCTCCCGCTTGTCCCGATCGCCCTTGTGCGT
Organism: uncultured cyanobacterium; assembly: GCA_937121005.1. GTDB lineage: Bacteria > Cyanobacteriota > Cyanobacteriia > Cyanobacteriales > Geitlerinemataceae > CAKZKB01. The sequence goes on from CAKZKB010000729.1 coordinate 1,293, forward strand.
CAATTTGGCTGCTGGTTTCGTTTAAGCGGTTGACGACTTTTCGCGGCAACTCAAACGTGCTCGAAAAGTTGAGTTTCTGCCATTCTGCCATCACTGGCCCCACCAACATCAACACTTGGACGATGGTATAAAGTGCCAAGCGATAGACAGAAACGGAAGCACCTTGCAAGTTTTGGGGATACGGTAGGGACTCGAGCAACTTGGCAACGATCGCGTCTGTCGTTACGTTAGGATTAGAAATATTTTCTAACTTCAGCAGGTCGGCGATCGCCTCAAAAATTGCTAAAATCTCTTCGACGGTGGCTTCGCTCAACTGTTGGTTTAAGAAAAACCGAGTCAGCGACGCAGAAGCCGCATCCGCCGCCGCTTCCACTTGCCGAAGCACCTCATTTCTCCGCCGACGATCGCCAATTCGAGGGCGAAACGGCTGGGAAAACAGGCGATCGAACAGTTCGCCATAAAAATCTAAAACTCGATCGTCGATAGAGGCAGACACGATCGCTTTTTCCTCTGGGCCACAGCGTTGCAAGTATTGTAGCATACGAGAACGATCGCCAAATGGCGCGATCGTAAAATGACTGCCAAGGGCAAAAAATGACGATCGCGCCGAAGGGATTTTAGCTCAGTTTCAAGCCAAACCGACCAGTTTTTCGCTCAACTCCCACAGGCGTTCGGCCTTGCGATCGTCGAGGGCTTCGTCAGACACTTCTTGCACGAAGGACTTGCGATTTTTCTTCTGGCGGTTTCCCCAACTCCAATAGCTGCCCGAATTGCCGTATTCGGGATCGGCAACCACCGCCGCCACTCGTTCCCCAGCCAGTTCTTGGGAAACGTAACCCCCGGTAATATTCTTTTGGAACCAGGGGAAAATTTTGCGAAACAGGGGATAGTGATTGCGAAATAGAGGCGTTTCGGCCACGCAACCGGGATACAAGGAACTAAAGACAATCCCCGTTTCGTCGTGATAGCGGCGGTGCAACTCGCGCATGGTTAAAACGTTGCAGAGTTTGCTGTCTTTGTAGGCTTTCCCGGATTTAAAAGGTTTGCCGTTTATCATCGCGATCGGCTCTTGAAATCCTTGCTCGAATCCCTCGAGTTCGCCGAGATCGGGCGGGGCTGGAATGGGAATTTTACCGCCGAGTTCTTTCGGGTTTGCCGTCACGGTTCCCAAAATCACCATGCGCGGTTGGGGGTGGGAGGACTTTTTCAAATCCTCTAACATCAAGTTACAAAGCAGAAAATGCCCTAAATGGTTGGTGGCGACGCTGAGTTCGTAGCCATCGAGACTGCGCTGCGGCTCTTTTAATATGGGAAAATAGACCGCCGCATTGCACACTAAGGCATCGAGCGATCGTCCGCTTTCTCGAAACCGTTGGACGAACAGGCGCACGCTGCCTAAAGATGCGAGATCCAACGGCAAAATGGTATAGCTGTTTGGGGGCATTTCCACCGACTGGGCGGCGGCCCCTGCTTTTTGGACGTTGCGACACGCCATAACGACGTGCCATCCTTTGGCAGCAAGGGCTTTGGCTGCATACAAACCGACCCCTGATGAGGCCCCGGTAATGACAACGGTTGACTGGCGATGTTGTGGCATACTGAAGCGATCGCGCCTCGATCGAGCGCTGTTAACTGTCTTCCGCATTGTACAACGAAGCTGGCCCCTTTTTTGCCATAATTTAGCGTTCCAACAGTTCCCGGACGCTGGTTAAGTTTTCGCGGGCAGCATCGTACTCGGGATCGAGACGCACCGCAGCTTCAAAAAATTGTCGGGCCGTATCTAAGTCGTTTAATGCCCAGGAGACCAAACCCAAACCGTTGTAAGCCAGAACGTGGGTACTCGAGATCGTACCGCTTTCGTTGGGCAGTTCTAAGGCCGATCGGTAGTGGTCGATCGCAGCATTGTAGTCTTCTAAATCGTAGGCGATATTGCCGAGGTTGTTGTGGGCGTGGGCAAAATTGGGGTTGAGTTCTAAGACGCGGCGATACTGTTCGCGGGCTTGTCGAACATCGCCGAGATCGTAGTAGACGTTGCCTAAACCATTGTAGGCGCTGGTATAGCGAGAATCAAGGGCGATCGCCCGTCGGTAACTGACAGCCGCCGCGTCTAATTGACCGAGATTGCGTTGGGCATTGCCCATATTATTATACGCATAGACGAAGTTGGGATCGAGTTCGACGGCGGCTTCGTAAAACGCGATCGCTTCTTCCCACTGACCGCGATCGTATAAAACATTGCCCAAACCGTTATAGGCTTCGGTATAGTTGGGATCGAGTTCGAGGGCTCGACGGTAGTTTTCTGCGGCTTCTTCGAGTTGCCCCAACTTTTGCAAACTGTTTCCTAAATTGCTATACGCAAAGGTAAAATCGGGATCGAGTTCGATCGCTCGCCGATACGCTAGGGCTGCTTCTGTATAGCGTCCCAGATCGTGTAGGGCATTTCCCAAACCATTGTAAGCGCTGGTGTAGTTGGGGTCGAGTTCGACAGCGCGAGTGTAGTTGTCAATGGCAGCTTCTAGCTGTCCTAAATTCGAGAGTGCCAAACCCAAATTGTTGTAGGCATAAGCATAGTTGGGATCGAGTTCGATGGCTTGGCGATAGCTTTCGGCAGCTTGTTGGTATTGTCCGCGAGCGTAGAAGGTGTTGCCTAAGTTATTGTAGGCCGAAACGTTGTCGGGATCGATGTCGAGAAGTTGTAGAAACAGCCGTTCGGCTTCGGCGTAGTTGCCTGCTTCTTGGGCGGCGACAGCGCGATCGAACAGATCGTCTGTATTTTGGGCGAGGGCTGTTGGGCTTGCCCCCAGCAGGGATAGACTCAAAACCAGAGGTACGAATCGACGCAACATCTTTCGTTTTCAAGTGTGGTGGATAGAGTGTATTGTACTCGATCGCCGCAGGATGGAGCGAATCGGTTTAGGGAGAGAAGGCATTTCGATCGGGGATGGACAAGATAAAGCTATAGTTCTGTAAATTCGCCGTAAGGATTCAGGTATGCTAGGCTAAACGGGTGTAGAAACCCGGTTTCTCGCTTATAGCCGGACAAAATCCGAGTTTTTCCCTTTAGAAACCGGGTTTCTCTGTACCACCTGAATACTTACAATTCCCCAAAGCATTATAAAAGATTTGTCGATCGATGGCATATTGCCTCTTTATTCATTTTGAATTCTGAATTTTGAATTTTGAATTCCCCAAAGGGGTTGCCCAAGTTTTGATGAGACTGTTGACGCGATCGGGAACTTCGTCGTGGGGACAGTGACCGGCTTCGAGATAGTATTCGGTGAGTTGGGGATAAAACTGCCGGAATTTCGCACCGCGATCGCGGGCGTTCATCCAAGGATCGCCTTCTCCCCACAACATTAACAACGGACAAGACAGTTGCGATAACAGTACGTCCACTTTTTCCCCTTGCGGACTTTTGAAAACTGAGGCGAACACTTTCACCGCACCGCGATCGCACGCGGGTTGGTAAATTTCTTCGACTAGGCGATCGGTAATCGCGCTTTTGTCGAGATAGACTTTTTCTAGGGTTTTGCGAATGGTCGATCGGCGGCGAGTGCGTTGGAATACCAGGAAAATTATCCAATCTCGCAATACCAACCAGCGGATCGCCTGACCCAAAGTACGCCGAAACAGAGAGGGTTTTTGTTGCGGTTCGGTTTCGGTAAACGGCCCGGCACTGTTTAATAAAATCAATCCCGCCACTGAGCGCGATCGCTGCGCCGCGACGCACAAGCAGGCGTATCCTCCCAAAGAATTGCCAGCTAAAATTGCCGGACGGCGAATCACTTCCGTGATAAAATCGTGGAGTTGGTCGCGCCACAGATCGCCGCTATATTGCAGGTCGGCTTTCTCGGAACGCCCAAACCCTAAAAGGTCGATCGCCCACACTTGGAAGTCATTTTTTAGCACTTCAATATTTTTGCGCCAGTGGTCGGTGGACGCACCGAACCCGTGCACCAGCAGCAAGGGGGGGGTGTCGGGGTTGGGATCGCCTGCGAAAACATAGTAGATTTTGCGATCGCGCCAGTGCCAATACTGTCCGGGAATGGCAGGGGTTTGAGTGGGTAGCGAAGTTTGCATGATATCGTCGCCTCGGGATTGTTAAGTATTGTATCGCATCCTCACTTGGCAGTTGGGGGCAAAATATGATATTCCTTACATAACTGTTAACTGCCAGCAGTCGGCCCGAGGGCGACTGGTGAGTGGTGACGACTAACGGCATAAAGCGTTGGAGCCAAGGAGAGAGCAGTGAAAACGGACTTCGGACTCGGTAGCGTCGCCCTCGCCACTGCGGCGACAATTGCGATCGTGCAACCCGCCTACGCCCAGACCCAAGTCACGGGCGTACAGGTAAACACCACCGGCGTAGGCATTGAGGTGATCCTCAACACCGACGGCGACGAAACCCCACAAACCTTTTTAGTTCGCAGTCGCGATGCCCTCGTAGCCACCGTGATTAATACCCAACTGCGGCTACCGCAAGGGAACGCCTACATCCAAGAAAATCCCTATCCCGGTATTTCCTGATGTGGGTTCAATAATTGTTTTGTTTTTGGTATTTGAAGAATTGAAGTTAATTAATAGAATCCAATGATTAATTGATGTCATTGATAAGAATTTAATTTCTATTGTCGATCAAGATCTGGATTCTTAATTATAGTTATATGCCAACAATTTCACTGGGTTTAAAACCTATTCTATGGGCTATAACCTCCAGTGTATCTCCAGCAGAAAGATCAAATGGCTGGTGGTAAACCTGCCAGTTTTTATTCTTTGAAAGCCGATAACCTATAGATGCTCCTTCTGTATCACAGCTAAGCATAATATTTTTACCTTCCTGAATAACGATTGGATTTTTTGTAACAGGTTGAATGCCATCCGGCCACATTTGCCATACCCTTTCTTTTTCAGTCATCAGCCCCATGTCCCCATATTCATTCATCCATTGATCAAGCTCATTGCTTAATTTTAATTTAATAGCCTGATGTTCAGGGTCTGATGCAAGGTTATTTACCTCATGAGGGTCTGTGTTTGTGTCGTAGAGCTCTTCTTCCGGCTTGTTCATAAACCAAAACAGTTCATCACCTTTTAACTGGTTTCTTTCGTGAAGCTCAAGCATAGAACGCATACTCCTTAGGTTTAGCCGGAAAGCGATTGGCTGGTAGCGAGGTTCTCCAGGTACATAATGTCTGATATACTTATATCTATTATCTTTAACAGCCCTTCTTGTCTCTGGCTGCAAAAATGTATGCCCTGGGTTCTGATTTGTAAGGCCCGGCAAAAGCCTGACCGTGCATATAATCCGGGGTTTCAATTCCGGCAAGCGATAAAATAGTTGCAGGAATATCTACAAAACTGATTAGCTGGTCATCTACAGTTCCGGCTTTTCTCCCATCCGGGTACCTTATAATCATGGGAACTTTTAGCCCGCTATCGTAAATTTCTCTTTTTTGCCGGGGTAATGGACCTCCATGATCTGCATAAAATATTACAATGGTGCTGTCTTTTAGCCCGTCTTCTTCCAGTCTTGCCAGAATTTCTCCCACCTCTTTATCCATGACTGTGATATTGCTGTAAACCCTGGCTATATCATCTCTCACTGCTTTTGTATCAGGGTAATAGGGAGGAACGCTTACCTCATCAGGCCTTATTACCACAGGGTCGTTTTGCATTACCCAAATCTGAGATTCGTGAGATGTCATTATGTTAAATATGGCATGAAAGGGCTGCCCTGCAGGTCGGTTACGCCAGTCTGCTTTTTTACTACTTTCGTCCCAAACAGTAACAGGAGCATTAAATTGATAATCTTCCTTTTCATTGTTAGCGGTGTAATATCCTGCTACCCGCATCAATTCAGGGTAACATTTTACTTCAGCAGGTGGAACAGCTTCGTGAGGAGGGATACCATCGGGAAGGGTTTTTCTATTAGTCCTCATATCATTGGCTCCAAATGTAGCACTATACAAACCTGTGATCAGTGCTGCACGACTTGGCGCACAGACTCCTGATACAGAATAAACATTGGTATACATTATCCCCTCGGAGGCGAGTTGATCCAGGTTTGGAGTGTGTGCAACAGGGTCTCCATAACAACCAAGCAAAGGACTGATATCTTCACAGGAAATGATCAGTATATTAGGCTGGTTGGTCTTCTGTTCTCTATTATCTTTTTCTGATTGCTCACAACTAAAAAATAACCATGAAAAGGCTGCGGCTATATAAATTTTTATAAAAAATGTATTCATATTTAAAAATTTCTCTTTTTGTGCTAATTTCAGGTTTATAATTCAAATTTCAAAAAATTTTTACGCCATGAACTACTGTGTCATTTTTACATTGTTGAGTTTTTTTACTTATTTTGCCAACGCTCAGGAATTTAACTGTGGGGACAAACTCACAGACCAAAGAGATGGTCAGGTTTATGCAACTGTTAAAATAGGAGATCAATGCTGGATGGCCGAAAATCTGAACTTTGGGAAAGTAGTTGCTGACAACAGTCAGACAGATAACGGTGAAATTGAAAAGACATGTTATGACAACGAAGTGTCTAATTGTAAGCAACTGGGAGGTTTATATACCTGGCATGAAGCAGTGCAATATGAAGTGAATAATCAGGTTGATGTATGTCCATCGGGGTGGCATTTGCCTGACAGATCGGAATGGGAAAAACTGATCAGCCACTTGGGTGAAAAAACTTCCGGTACACAATTAAAAGCTTCAACCACCGATGAACCTTCATGGGATGGCACCAATACAACAGGGTTTGATGCAATACCCGCAGGGAATGGTTATCAGGGGAATTTTGGTCGTAAAGGGCACCATGCATACTTTTGGACATCCACTGAAAAGAATGACCATTTTGCCTGGTTTACCCACCTGGATGGTCATTGGGATCTATACAAATATACCAATTTGTATCTTGGAGATATTTACCTGAAAGAAAACGCCTTCAGTGTGCGTTGTATTAAGGATTAGAGGAAATAAATTGTTTTGAAATGAGCGAGAACAGGCGAAAATTTTTAAAAAGTAGTGCAATAGGTGCTTTAGGTGTTGGTCTTTTGGGTAATCATGCCTGTACCAATGATCCTAAAGCAGCAACAGCAGCTGGTATAACAGCATTAGGAAAAGATACGATCAATATTGGAGTGGTTGGGACCGGAAGTAGGGGGAAATGGTTGATGAAACTTATGCAGGATATTCCTCAGTTGAAGATTAACGCTATCTGTGATATTTTACCAAAAAGGCTGGAAGAAGCAAAAAACCTGGCTTCAAAAGGTGCTACTGTTTATAAAGATTATGAGCAATTGATGAATGATTCATCAGTTGATGCAATTTTAAATACCACACCACTTCATCTACATACACCAGTAAATATTGCAGCTTTACAGGCAGGAAAACATGTTTATTGTGAAAAAACAATGACATACAGCATCGAAGAGACACCTGGGTTAGTAGATCTGATCAAGAATACGCCGGTTGTTTTCCAGGTAGGCTACCAACACAGATATAACCCATTGTATCAGAAGGTCAAGCAATTAATTCAAAACAATGAGCTCGGATATATAAGTCATATAGAGTGCTATTGGAACAGAAACGGTGACTGGCGCCGGAAAGTGGAAGATCCTGCTAACGAAAAAATTATAAACTGGCGCTTATACCGCGAATTTTCCGGAGGACTCATGGCTGAATTAAGCTCACATCAAATGGATATTGTCAATTGGATGGTTGAGGATAACCCCGAAAGTGTTATGGGTTACGGAGGAATCGATTTCTGGAAAGATGGAAGAGAGACCTATGATAATGCGCACGTTTTATTTGCCTATCCTGGTGGAATGAAAGTTGATTACAAGTGCCTTACAACTAACAGGAGGGAAGGGTTTCAATTTAATATTTATGGAAAAGAAGCAAGTATACAGATACTTGGAAGTAACGGGCATGAAGCTTTTATTTATTCTGAAAACCGGGATTACAAAAAAGCCGAAGCAATAGAGGAAGAAACCGATGGAGTGAGTGCAGCTACTGAAAAAGCCTGGGCCATTGGAGAACCTGTACCAATAAAAGTTCCTGATGCTCCTGACTCAGACGTAACAAAGGAAGCACTTAAGGGTTTTGCTGATTGTATTTTAACAGGAAAACAACCTGTTGCGGGTTATGAAACAGGAGCCAACTCTTCAATGATGGTGCATCTGGCTAATAATGCCATGAGAGAGCAGAAAATTTTACCCTGGAAGTCAGATTATAATTATTTAAAATTCACATAAAAATTCAAACCATGTTAGTAAGATTATTATTTACGTTATCAGTTATTTTTTCGGTGGTAGCTTGTCAGCCTACCAAAAAAGAAGGCGATCAGCAAATGGAAACTGATACTACATCTACAAATGAAATGATGGAAGATGAAGTATCCGATAATCAGTTAACTGAATCTGAAAAAGCAGATGGTTGGCTATTGCTTTTTGATGGAGAATCTGTTGAAAAATGGAGGGGCGATAAAAAAGATAGTTTTCCTGAGGTTGGTTGGAAAGTAAATGATGGGGTGCTTACAGTTTTATCATCAGGAGGTGAAGAGTCAGCTCATGGCGGAGATATCATTACCAGAGAAGAGTTTGGTGATTTTGAACTAATGGTCGATTTTAAGATTACGGAAGGTGCCAATAGTGGTATAAAATATTACGTGGTCGAAGAGCTCAATATGGGTGAAGGGTCAGCGATCGGTCTTGAGTATCAAATACTTGATGATGAACGACATCCTGATGCTAAAAAAGGGAATCATGAAGGCTCAAGAACCTTGGCCTCACTTTATGATCTGATCAAAGCTGAAGGGAAAAATCCTAATCTGATAGGTGATTGGAATACGGCAAGAATTGTATCCGATGACGGTCATGTGGAGCACTATCTCAATGGAGAAAAAGTTCTGGAGTACGACAGAGGGTCAGAAGAATATAGAAAGCTTGTAAGTGAAAGCAAATATGCAAAATGGGAAAATTTTGGAGAGGCTGAAAAAGGTCATATCCTTTTGCAGGACCATGGTGATAGGGTATCATTTAAGAATATTAAAATAAAAAGATTGGATTAATGATTGAAAATAGAAGAGATTTTATAAAAAAAACAGCATTAGGTACAGCGGGTTTAGGTCTTTCAACTATCTCTGCTAAAAGTTATTCAAATATTTTAGGAGCCAATGACAGGTTAAATTATGGCATAGTTGGTATTCACTCTAGGGGTAAAGCCAATATGAAGGCAGCTTTAGCAGTTCCCAATACCAGCATTGCCGCAATTTGTGATGTAGATTCAAGGGTGCTGGTAGATGTACAAGGCAGACTGAAAGAGATGGGAAAGAAAAAAGCCAAAGAATATGTTGATTACAGGGAAATGCTTGAAAATAAAGATATTGATGTAATTACCATCGCTACTCCTGAACATTGGCATGCCCCTATGGCCATTATGGGTGCACAGGCAGGCAAACATGTTTATGTTGAAAAACCCTGTAGTCATAATCCATGGGAAACTGTTGCCTTAATGGAAGTTGAGAAAAAAACGGGGAAAAAAATCCAAATGGGTAACCAGCAAAGGTCAGCACCAACCTCAATAAAGGCAATTAAGGAAATACGGGAGGGAATTATTGGCGATGTCTATTTTGGTAAAGCCTGGTATTCCAATAAAAGAGGGCCTATAGGATATGGAAAAAGAGTTCCGGTCCCTGAATGGTTAAACTGGGACCTTTGGCAAGGTCCGGCACCCAGAAGAGATTATCAGGATATTTGGGTGCACTACAACTGGCATTGGTTCTGGGATTATGGAACCGGTGAGGTACACAATAACGGAACCCATGAGATAGATATCTGTCGATGGGCATTGGGTGTTGATTACCCTGAAAGAGTATCCTCCGAAGGTGGGCGCTTTCATTATGATGATGATTGGGAATTTTATGATACCCAATTGGTCAATTACAGATTTCCTGAAAACAAAATGATTACCTGGGAAGGAAAGAGTTGTAACCCGTTTCCTCACCATGGCTGGGGGAGAGGGTCGTCCCTTCATGGCACTAAAGGAACCATTCTTTTAGACAGAAATAATTATATTGTTTATGATATGGATGGAAATGTTGTAAAACATGAAAAAGAGGAAGAGGAAAGCGCTACAACTAATACAGTCGGTGCAGGTGCTTTGGATACATACCATATGAATAACCTTGCAAACGCTATAAGAAATGGGGAAAAGCAGCATTCGCCAATTTCGGATGCAGGTATTTCGACCCAGCTTTGCCACTATGGAAATATAGCTCAGGCTACAGGAGATACTCTGCATATTGATACGGAAAGTGGTAAAATCGTTGGAAATGGTAAAGCCATGCAATACTGGAAGAGGGTATACGAGCCAGGTTGGGAACCGATAGTTTAATTTCTTAGAATAAAAGTATTTTAAAAAGACCCTTCAGCTAAAACAGAGGGTCTTTTTTTTATGCGTATTCGGATTAAAATGGATAACCAATGGCAATATTGAAAACTACCTCATCACTCCACCATTCGCCTCTGGAAGGATCAATTTCATTAAATGTCCACCTTTCATTTTCTTGTAGATATGGTTTGCGTAGGGGAAAAGCTACATCTAGCCTTAGTACAAAAAAGTCGAAATCGGCTCTGAGACCAACTCCGGAACCTACCGCTAATTGTTTATAAAATGTTTGCCAGCCAAATGCCGCATTTGGTTGTTCTCCTACCTCGTTGATGAGCCAGATATTTCCCATATCTACAAAAACAGCCCCCTTAAAAGTTTTAGTTATATCGAACCGATATTCCAGGTTCAATTCCAGCTTCATATCACCCGTTTGATCTATAAAACCAGACCGGCGATCTTCCGAGGGCTGGAAAGCACCAGGTCCGACTGACCGGGCAGGAAAAGCCCTTAAACTTGAGGATCCTCCACTGCTGAATTGCTTTATATAGGGCAGTCCTACTGAGTTGCCATACGCGTAACCAGCTCCTATGAAAATTCTTGAAGCAAGTCGATTTCTTTCATCAATGTCATAATATACCCTGTAATCGGTATCAAACTTTATGTACTGAGCAAATGGTATTCCTGCAATACCATAGGGCTGATCATTGCTCAGTATACTCGAAGCCAGGTATGAAAAATTTCCAGACTGATCAATTCTGGCGTTAATATACATATTTGTTCTTCTTTCATCAGCATCAACTCCCAGCCTGCTGTTCCAGGTGTAAGAATACCTTGATGACAATATAAACTGCTCCCTGAAACCATTGGCAAGCAAAGGCCTTGCATCCAGCAAAGAATCGAATTCACTGCTGGTTTTGCCAAGGGATACAAAGTTAAAATCCAACGGGTAGAATACATTTTGCCTTGTTTGAACAGCCGTCCAACGATAGCCATAACTTAAATTAAATGAATTAAGATTGAAGAAATTAACCCTGTTGAGGGTTCTTGCTCCTAATGATATCATTGTTTTCGGCAGGTAACCCAGTTTTCGACCGCTTAAAGGTATGGGAGCAATGATTCGGGGAATCTCCAGGCTTACATCACCACCAATCTCAAAAGAATTCAGGGTATTTCTTTGTTCACCGGCTATTTGTGTTTGAAAGCTTCCATTAAAACTAAATGAGAGTAATTCCGCTCCACCAAATATATTACGATTAAGGTAACTCAAATCCAGTTCGGGGCCGGCAAAATTATTGGAAGTTGATATAGCCTGAATCTCAGCTCTAAGTGTTCTTTTCTTTATTGGAATAGTTTTAATTTTTAATCCAAGCTTTTGGTTGCCAAGGCTATCATAATTTAAATTAACAAATCGAAATGTACCCATACTGCTTAACCTGTTAATGGTATTGACGTGCTTATACCTTGCGTATTTTTCATTGGGCCTAAGCTGTATCGCGTTTGCCAGGATTTTCTCTCTGTATCTCCTGTTTTTAAAAACATAAGCAACGCTATCGTAATATGCAGTATCAGTGTTTACATCCTGATTGATTACTTTTTCCGTGAAAATATGTATATGATCGATAGTGTACTCCTCCGTAGCTGCAGAAGGGGTGTTTTCGCTAATGGTAGCTCTGATTTTAGATATTCTTTCCTCGTTGGTTGTATCGGTATTATAAATAATGTATTGTTCATCCATGTAATAATACCCACTGTCTCTTAAAATATTGGTTATTCTTGCCCTTTCTTCTTCAAGTATTTGCAGATCGAAGCGATCACCTTTTTTGATAAGTTGAAGTTTATCATCAATAATTGGCTGCAAGTCGTGGCGGAAGGGTGGAATACTATCAGGGTATCTGATCGTATCTACAAAATAG
>CAKZKB010000730.1 GCA_937121005.1 uncultured cyanobacterium
GCAGAGTACGGTAGTTTCGGTGCTTAGAATTTTTTAACAATCCGGTCGCATCCCGGCCGCAGGTGGGTTTGCTCTCTCTAGAGACGTAGGTAAAAATACCGCGATCGCATTTGTCCGGTCGAGGGGCTACAATAGGGGAATGGCGGACGAGCGATCGTCTGGCCTGTATCGACCGATCGCCATCGAGGATTACAGACTATGGGATTCGTCATTGGCTTAATTGTTGCCGGAGGTTACGGCTTCGGTTTTTGGAAGTTTTGGAGCGGTTTCAAACGCACCAATTTCGAGCGCAGCTTGGGCAATCAAATTGTGTTGTCGGCGTTGTGGCCGGTGTTGATAGTGGCTAACAAGTCCTATCGCCAGAATTTTAATAAAGCCTTGAAAGGACGATAAGTCGCTTCGCTCCAATGCAAAATTAAAAATTAAAAATTAAAAATGGACTTCCGTTTTTAATCGATAATTTTTAGTTTCCGTAGGGAGGTTTGTATTTTTAGCATCATCGTCACGACGGGTAGTAATGAGTAAAAAAAGCGATCGCACCTCTAAAACCGTTGAAGTCGGGAGCGGCAAAATTGCTGAAGTCGCCGATCCCTTCAATCGAGAATATGGCGGCGAGTCGTTCGATTTGCCTGAAGAAGTGCAGTCGCTTCCCATTTTCCAAGATTGGGTTTCGGGGGCGCTGGCGCAGAAAAAAAGTTCTAACTTTTGGGAAGCCGAACGGCCCAAAAAGAACTGGAACTGTCTCGATATTGGTTGCGGAGTTAGTTTTTTAATCTACCCCTGGTGGGAGTGGAATGCTTTTTTTTACGGGCAAGAAATCAGCAGCGTCGCTAAAGATGCCCTCGATTCTCGCGCTCCCCAACTCAATTCTAAGCTGTATAAAGGAGTCAACTTGTGTCCGGCTCATCGCTTAAATTACGAGGAGAATTTCTTCGATCTCGCCATCGCGACGGGGTTTAGTTGTTATTACGATCTCGACTATTGGTGCGATGTCCTCGGTCAAGTCAAGAAGGTTTTGAAGCCAGACAGTTGGTTCGTTTTTGATGTGGTAAATCCCGACTCGAAACTGGCTGAAGACTGGGAAATTTTGGAGTCCTATTTGGGAACGGAGGTGTTTTTAGAGGCGATCGCAGATTGGGAAAAGATGATAAAAGCGACAGGAGTCAAGAAAATGAGTCGCCAAGAAGGGGAGTTGTTCGATCTGTATAAAGTGAGGTGGTGAAAAGTGGCGATCGCGTTTGAAATCTATCTTAATGGAGAAAAAATTTGCACGGCTGGAGTCGGCAGGTTCGGGGTGTTAACGGCTATTTTAGGTTGGGTGAAGCGATCGCCGTTTGTTGAAGAAGAGGAAGGATCCGAAACAGATATAAACGATCGAGAAGAAGAAACTTATATCAATGTCAGTGGTTTAATTGGTAACGATCGCATCGGTTACGAATCGGTAAAATGGCTGCGACAAAATCTCGATATTGGCGATCTCGTGACTGTTAAAGTCGTTGACAAATTTCAAGATCGCAACTTGTGGGATGTCTGGATGTATGCTATCATAACATACAACTTTTATATCTGACGATCGCCGTTCATGCTCAATTTTGTTTTTATTAGTATTATCCTCGCTGTAGCAGCTTGGGCGATGCAAGCTGAAATTCGAGCGACTCGTCACTATCAAACAGTAGAACTCGAACTCGTTGCTGAGGCGATCGCCGAGTTAGAAAACAATGCCGAGACGATTTCTAGAAACCAAGTTCGCGATCGCCTGTGGAGATGGTTTTGCCAGCATCTTGCCATCGATTCAAGTACGGAGGATCTGCTGCAACCGCAACGCGATCGCGATCGCTATATCCTACTCAGCTATCCGAGTATTTTAAGTCAATCTGTCCCCCGCAGTCCCGTCGCCTTTGCACCGACATTGCTGACAGCGTTAGGGGTTTTAGGAACGTTTGCAGGGATTTATTTAGGCTTGCAAGGGGTGAGTTTGGAAGCGACAACGGACGCAGATAAACTGTTAAGCGATAGTACCCAATTATTGGGGAATATGAAGGTGGCATTTTCGACCTCTTTAGCGGGGTTGGGAACGGCGAGTTTGTTAATGTTGCTGCTTTCTGATGGCGAACGGCGGCGCAGAAATGCCAGAAACCAACTGCGAAAAAAGCTCGATCGCGTTGCATTTCTAGAAACGCCAAACCGCTTGCTGTCTAGACTCGATCGCCGCGACGATGGCGAAGCGGTTAAAGCCTTGGCGGCGGTGGCTGAAAATGTGACAGAGTTAACGAGAATTACCCCCGAGTCTTTAGGGCGATCGATGGCAAAATCTCTGGCAGCAGAACTGACTCCAGTAGTGGAACTGCTAGGACAGCAATTACTTTCTCCCGTGTCGGTTCGCTTACAAGAAAATGCCGATCTCCTCGACAAAGTTTCTCGGACGATCGCGGAGTTAAAAACAACCGTTTCCTCTCTCAGTCGCGAATTTGCTGCTTCAGAAAAAAACATCCATCAATTTCAAACCGAAACCGTCGATCGCCTGCACGATTTCCTCGATCGCTTTGCGAACATCACCCAACAGTTCCAAGCGGAAACTCGCGACTCTATGGAGAAGGTTTCGACACAATTAGAGCAAGCCGCAAAGACCAGCGTAACGACAATGGAAGCCCAAAGAACAGCTTTTGACAGCAGTGCAAAAACGGCGGCGGCTACATTTTCTGGCATTCGTCAAGAGTTGGAAGCTGCCCTGGAAACCCAGGCTAAATTACAATCTGAGATGTTACAAAATATTGAAACTCAAACCCGCAATATTTTAACCGACTCCCAGCGATCGTTCGCCGCACAGTCCGATAACCTGGTGACAGTGGGAGACGAAACGGCAAAAACCATGAACGAAGCGCGAGAGAGCTTGTTAAGAACTTTAGAAAATGTCGATGCCATGCTGCAAGATACCCATAACTTAGTCGAGGGCGAACTGGAGAAATTCCGACTCGACTATCGAGACGCATTGCAAACTTTCTTAAGCGAACAAAATCATTTGTTGGTGCATACTTTAGGACGGCAGCGAGAGGGTCTAGAAAAATTGTTGTCTGACCTCGATCGCGTCTTCCAAGAAGAGATCCAGCGCCGTCGGGAGGCGAACCGATGAACGATCGCTTCGACTGGAACGGCGAACCCGAAGATACTCCCGTTGAAGATGGGGGAATTTGGCTGTCGATCGGCGATTTGATGTCCGGGTTGCTGATGTTTTTTGCCTTGCTCTTTGTCACCGTACAACTGCAATTGCAAGAGAAACTTTTAGAAGTGGCTCGCTTAGAAAAAACGCTGCAAGAGAAAATCGCTCAACTCGAACAATATCAAGAAGCCTTCGATCGCCTTCCGGCTGCGATCCTGGCTGCACTCAACCAAGAAATGCCACCGGGAACCCAATTAAACGTCGATCCGCGCACCGGAGATGTCAGCATTCCCGATGCGATTTTGTTCGACGAAAACAGTGCCGAACTCAAAGCCGAAGGAAAGCAGTTTCTACAGCAATTCGTGCCGATTTACAGTCGAGTGATTTTTGGTAGCGACTTGTTCGATCGCCAAATTACTCGTATTATTGTTGAAGGTCATACCAGTTCTAAAGGGGAAGAACGTGCGAACATGAGTTTGAGCCTGCGGCGATCGCTTGCCGTCACCGACTACATTCTCTCCGATGCGTTGAACTTCCCTAGCAAACCTCAGTTCGTACAGAAAATCCTCGCCGCCGGACGCGGAGAAAGCGATGCCAACCGCGATAGAGACGATCCGAGCGATCGCAAGGTGGTTTTCCGCTTCCAACTGCGACGACAAGACCCTCTCGATGGGAACCGCAGCGAACTGGAGCGATAATTCTTGCTACCCCCTGGTCGAATCGAAAAAATCCCCTTAAAATGGACGAAAACCACTGAGAGATCGCGATTTTTCAGCCGTCAAAACAAAAACTGTAACTCATGTAACGGGTGAATTTAAATTTTTACCATTATATCAGTTTGACAAGAACATTTGCCTTGAAAATCGTAAAGAAATGGTTAAATTGTATAGTGCGACATAGAACAAACCTGTTGGCATTGGCATAATAAATCTAATCTAATGATTCGGTCAGCAGTCTTGAAATTACTGTTGGCGATCGTCGAGTCAAAGTCCCTGCCTTCGAGTTTTACGACTGTTTCCAGGCCCGAGACTGCTCGGTTATCCTTTTTGGGAAAAGCAGCCGTTACTCTCACTTTTGACCTCTAGTTACGCGAACTGGATACACGCAATCCTAATGAGATTGCGATAGAAACATCGAATCGGGCATCGGTACGCATTTCGATCGCGTCCGACGCTTTGACTCGACTGCAATGACGATCGCGCAATCGAAACCGATAAGTTGCTGACCCTGTGAAGTCGATCTGCTAGGAGGTTTTTACTCATGGCTTATACAGTGAACGATGGGTGTATCTCCTGCGATAGCTGTCAACCGGAATGCCCCACTGGTGCGATTAAACCCAAGGCGGAAGAAGACGGCTACTGGATCGATCCCACCCTTTGCGATGACTGCAAAGATTTCGACGTTCCCCAATGTACGACTGTTTGCGACGTGGGTTCGTTAGTGCCTTTACCGCCTCGGAAGGGACGCTGCCAAAGTTCTCTGCTTCCGGAAACGATTCTCGACCTGTTTTTGAACGGTAAAACCACTCCCTTCGCCTCTTCCATGGCAATTTGGGAAACCTGCAACGTTCTATCCCAGCGACAAAGTTTGCCCTGGCAAACCGACGCTGACGGTAAACTTTACTACCACCGCCCGGTACATCGGGGTCGAGGGGAAATGACACTGCGCCTCGACACCGATCCCGAAACGGATTCTCCCACCCCCATGGCGACAGAAGAAGCAACAGCAGCGATCGCCAACTTTGACATTCGCGCGGCTTGCGTGCACCTGATTTTTGCTGCCTACGCCGTCACCCTCGATCGCCCTTGGGAAGAAACCTTTACCCTCACCGATCGCCACATCGAACAATATTTAGGACTCGACAAGCGCAAAGATCTCACCAAACTCGAGAAGCTAACCCTCGTCAAAGAGTTAGTCTATCAATCTTGCCGAGTTTTGGCCGCGATCGACTGGCCCCGCCAAGGTAAAGTCCAGTCTTTTACCCTCCCCGAACATCGAATTTGGCATCTTCTCGACACGCAATACTACTTTGAAGAAGATCGTCAAGGTTGCCAACATCTCATCGGTTTGAGCTTTACCGTGCGATCTGGAATTTGGTCGCAATATTTCCTCAACAAAGGTGAGTATCGAAATCACACTGCTTTTTATCAATACGGTAGCTTACCGCAATCGTTGCTGGCCGAAATTATGACCAACTGGCAACAACACGAAGGTGCAGTGCGCTTGCTGTTGTGGCTGTTATTTAAACTGCGACTGGGTGGCGATCCGCGCATCACCGTTCGCACGATACTCAAAATCGCTTACGGTGAAGAACGCCTCACCGAAGCGACCACTGTTCGCGGGACGCACAAGCGGTTACTGAAAACCTTTGAAAGCGATCTCGAAACGCTTTATTATTACGGTCTCAAACCTTCTTTCGATCCGGAAACCTATCCGGCCGACATTCAACCCATGTGGGTGAAAGTCGCAGAAATTCCCGACGATCCCGACGATGCGCTGGCATTTTGGACGGATGATACTAACGGGAATTTAAGTTTAACCGAAGCTGCCCCTCGGGATAAATGGCAACGCCTACTTAATGCCCGTTTGTTGGGCTTCGATCTCCCGGAAGAATGGCAACAATCGATCCCCCAACGCACGAAAAAACGCCGTCGCCGACAATCTAAATCGCGATCGTCGGAGCAAGTGCAAAACATTTCCGGACGAGATATCAAAGCGGCCCGCCAACGGCAAAATCTCACCCAACGAGCTTTAGCCGATCGCCTCGGAAAAAGTCAAAGTTGGATTCGAGATATCGAAAAAGGCCGGTTTAAAGTCAATTCCGACCATCGCAATCTGTTGCAGGAAGTTTTAGATATTAAGTGAGGGCGATCGGATCGTTTTGTCCTAACATGAGAAGGGGGCTTGTTTCGACGAGCTTCCCACTCACTCTTGGGGCGATCGTCGCCAGTCTGTAAAGTTTTATTACAGTTTTGCCCAGTTGCGGGAAAAAAGGGATACAAAACTAGAGTAGGGAGTAGGAGGCGCGTGGAGAGAGGGCATCCATAGTTGGGTATTGCTTGCCAATCGATCCTAAATCCGTTTTAATACAAGTATTGCTCCTCAATAGAAACCGATCGGGGATGGGGTTATGAACATTCTACACGGCACTTGGATTCCGCAGGCGAGCCAAGAATTTGTGCGATCGGGCGATTTTTGCCTTTGGGTAGAAACTGACGCACCGCCTAAAAAGCGGCAAACTTGGGGCGATCGCGACCATCCCGAACAGATGAAAGCCTCAGAATTATCCGAGTTTGTCGCGGATGAGTTGGGTTTGCCAGTTTTTGTCGAAAACACCATTTCTACTCATTATTTTATCTTTCCCAGTACCGATACCGATCCTTTACCTTCTCTAGAAATGGCTCGCTATCGGGAAACCGATCCCCCAGAACCAACGCAATGGCAAACTTGGGCGATCGACTGCTATCGAGTGGAGTCGATCGTTAAAACCCTCAACGATTTGCATTTTCTCTGTTTGTACGATCGCGACGAAGTACAAATGGGTGTCGATTTGTTATTTTGGTATCGCTACACCCAAGCCTTTACAGAAGTTATTTATAAAGATCGCTATATTCCGGGCTGGAAATATCGCGAGGTTTCCGTCCAAAAAGGACGCAGCAAACGCAAAACAAAGTCGGCGGAAATTTACCCTATCTGGGAGATTCTATCGGAAACTTACGAGGAAAACATCCAAATCTACGCCGAATGTATGCCCTTGGCTTGCACGGCGGGGGTAGGAGATAAAATTAGCCTCTACGATCGAGAAACCTTACTCCGTCACTTTTCCGAATATCTCCTCAACGACATTGTTGCTAAAACTCCCATTCCGGCTAGCTTTTCTAAAAAGTTCTCCCGTTCGATATTGCTTGGTTCTTGCCTCCAAATCGATGGAGATGGAGGCCTTCCTGTAATTACAGGGGAAGCAACGTTAGAAATATACGAACAGTGGCGATCGTGGAAGCAAAAACTGCTGGTTGCCCAAAATACAACTGCTTTTAACCTTTGCTTCCAATTGGAGGAAGCAACAGGCGATCGCGCCGATGATTGGGAGTTGCAATTTCTGGTTTCCCTGAAAACAGATCCATCTCTGAAGCTGGATCTCAGTGAGTATTGGCAGATGACAAAACAAGGCAAGCAAAACGTTCGCAACCAATTTGGAGAAACGTTTGAACGGGATTTGCTGTTAAACTTGGGTTATGCGGCTCGAATTTACCCGAAATTGTGGCAAGGATTAGAAACGGATAAACCTGTCGGTTGTTCCCTGACGCTGGCAGAAGCATTCGATTTTCTCAAAGAAAGTGCTTGGATTTTAGAAGATGCGGGATATAAAGTCATTGTTCCCGCTTGGTGGACTCCTGAAGGGATGCAACGCGCTAAAATTCGTCTCAAAGCGACTTCTTCTAAAAAGTCTTCCCCGACTTCCGATAGTAAGGGTTATTTTCAGTTAGAAACCCTGATTTCCTATCAATACGAACTGGCGATCGGAGGCGAACCTGTTAGCCAGAAAGAGTGGGGAGAATTAGTAGAAGCGAAAACCCCTTTGGTGAAGTTTCGCGGTCAGTGGATGGAACTCGATCGCGCTAAAATGCAGCAAATGTTAGAGTTTTGGCAAACCCATAAAGAGGGAGTGCCCGAACTGTCGCTATTAGAATTGATGCAAAAAGCATCAGCAGAAGAAGAAGGAATTGAAGTCGAAACCGATAAGGCGTTGGCAGAGATGATGGCAAAGTTACGAGATAGCAGTGCCCTCCAACCCATCGACGATCCCCAACGGTTCAATGGCTGTTTGCGCGAGTATCAAAAACGCGGCGTAGCATGGATCCAATACTTGGAACAATTGGGTTTGAATGGCTGTCTCGCTGACGATATGGGATTAGGAAAAACCGTACAGGTAATAGCTCGGTTAGTGGGAGAACGGGAACAATTAGACGCGATCGCGCCAACTTTGTTAATCGCACCGACTTCTGTTGTCAGTAATTGGCGCAAGGAAATTGAAAAGTTTGCACCGCAGTTACAAGTGATGGTGCATCATGGTAGCGATCGCGTCAAGGATTCCAAAACGTTTAAAAAGCTAAGTTTGCAACAGGATGTCGTCATTACATCTTTCGCTCTCGTGCGCTTAGACAGTAAACTGTTCAAAGGCATAAACTGGCATCGAGTCGTCATCGATGAAGCACAAAATATCAAAAACCCCAAAGCCGCACAAACCAAAGCTATTCTGAAACTGAAATCCCGACATCGCTTGGCACTGACGGGAACGCCAGTCGAGAATCGCTTGTTAGATCTGTGGTCAATTTTTAACTTTCTCAATCCCGGCTATCTAGGGAAGGAATCGCAATTTCGTAAAGGGTTTGAAGTCCCCATTCAAAAGGGGAACGATCGCGTCAAATCTAACATCTTAAGGAAGCTGGTACAGCCGTTTATTTTGCGACGGCTGAAAACCGACAAGCAAATCGTTAAAGATCTGCCTGACAAGATCCAGCACAAGCAATTTTGTAACTTGACGAAGGAACAAGCCTCTTTATACGAAGCTGTGGTTCGAGATGTCGTAGAACAGTTGGCGGAGGCAGAAGGAATTCAGCGCAAAGGTTTAATTTTAGCAACTTTAATGAAATTGAAGCAGGTTTGCAACCATCCTCGGCAGTTTTTACAAGATAGCAGCGAATTCACTCCAGAGCGATCGCACAAACTGCAACGCCTGCGAGAGATGGTGGAGGAAGTGTTTCTGGAAGGAGAAAGCCTGTTAATTTTTACTCAGTTTACCGAAATTGGGGATGCCTTGCAACGCTATCTCAAACAAGAACTGCACTGCAACACCTACTACCTACATGGCGGTACGTCAGCGAAAAAGCGAGAACGCTACATTGCTGAGTTTCAAGATCCCAACACTGAACCTTCAGCATTTATTCTATCCTTAAAAGCCGGAGGTGTTGGCATTACCTTAACCAAAGCCAATCACGTTTTCCACTTCGATCGCTGGTGGAATCCCGCAGTGGAAAATCAAGCCACCGATCGCGCCTTTCGGATCGGACAAACCAAGACTGTATTCGTCCATAAATTCGTGACGGTGGGAACGGTAGAAGAACAGATCGATCGCGCCATTGAAGAGAAAGAAAAGGTCGCCAGTGCCATTGTTGGTAGCGACGAATCTTGGCTTACCGAGCTCGACAACGAGAGTTTCAAACAACTGATTGCCTTAAACAAACAAGCTGTAGTTTAGGAGGAAATCCGATGGCAACCTTCAGTCGTACCTGGTGGGGACAACGTTTTATCGCTGCGTTAGAAACCTTTACCGACTCGGCGAGGTTGGGACGGGGACGCAGCTATGCCGTCAATGGTAAAATTAAACAGTATGACATCGAAAACAGTCAAATTAAGGCGAAAGTTCGCGGATCGGTAAATCCCTATTTTGGGGTTTACAAAGAACCTCTTTATACGACGACGATTGATATCGAACCCATTTCTGAGAAAAATTGGTCGAAAGCGATCGCCTATTTAGGATCGAAAGCCAGTTGGGTGTCAAAGTTGCTTCTCAACGAGATTCCTGATAATATAGAAGAAGTCTTTTCCGATCTGGGTTTGCACCTGCTTCCTCGCGATCGCGACGATATTCATACTAGCTGTTCCTGTCCCGATTGGTCAAACCCTTGCAAGCACATTGCCGGAGTTTGCTACGCGATCGCCTCAGAACTCGACAGCGATCCGTTTTTACTGTTTGAACTGCGGGGAATTTCGCGATCGCGACTGCGACAAGAACTGGCAAAAACGCCGTTAGGGGAAGCTGTCGCCTCCGCTCTCGATACTGAAGAAATCACCATCGATGCGGCACAATCTTACTATACCGAACCCATCGAAGTTGCTCTAGACAAACCCTGTTCGCTTAAAGACTTTTGGCAGCCGGAAAAGCGTTTGCCGAGTGTCACAGAAGCCAGCGATCGCGCCAGTATTCCCGCGATCGCGATTAAGAAAGGCGGCGACTTTCCACCCTTTTGGGAACTAGACACTTCCTTTTTAACCTTGATGGAGGAATTGTACTCTCGCGTGAAAACGAAAAACAAATTTTAATCTTGGTATGGTATCCCTATTGTAGCGCCCAGATACCCAGTTCGGAACCCATTATGGAAACGACTTCTGAACGCTGCTAAATTCAACGAACCGTAATTCAGGGTTCAAGACGACAAGGTAGGAACTGGTGGCAAGCCACCCCAGTTTGTAAAGTTTTGTTGCAGTTTCGCCCGATTGCGGGAAAAAAGGGATACAAAACCCGAGTAGGAAGTAGGAGGCAAGTGTCGTTCGCTGTTCTCCGTCCTTCTATACTATACCATCAAGGGCATTTACCCATGAGCTTAAAATGCTTTAACTGGGCGATCGCTTTAAGTTTGGTCTGGCCGTTTCATGGGGCGATCGCCACCGCTCAGATTATCCCAGATTCCACTTTACCTGTCAACTCCATCGTTACGCCCGATGGCAGTACATTTACCATTGATGGCGGCTCGATCGCGGGGACAAACTTGTTCCACAGCTTTGAGATGTTTTCGGTTCCCGCAAACGGAGAAGCTGTTTTTAACAATCCTGTCGCGATCGAGAATATTTTCACTCGCGTCACGGGAAATTCCATTTCCAACATTGACGGACTGCTGCAAACGCAAGGCACAGCAAATCTCTTTTTTCTCAATCCTAACGGTATTGTTTTCGGCCCTGATTCTCGTTTAGAAATTGGCGGATCTTTTATCGGTACGACTGCCGAAAGTGTTGCGTTTGCCGATGGTTTTCAGTTTAGCACCAGCAACCCTAACGAAACTCCGTTATTGACGGTTAGCGTTCCGGTTGGCTTGCAGTTTGGAACTTCTTCGGGAACCATTATCAATCGATCGCGGAGTGTTGAGGACACGGGGACGATCGTCGGTTTGCAAGGAAATGTCGGTGAAACGTTGGGACTTATGGGTAGCGATGTTCGCTTAGAAGGTGGATATTTGACTGCACCGGGAGGCGCGATCGCGTTAGGGAGTATTGCCAGTGGGGAAGTGAGTCTAAACCCCAGCGCTTCTGGTTTTAATTTTGATTATACCACTGTTGGCAATTTGGGGACGATCGATCTTTCAGGAGGAGCCGTTATCGATAGTAGTGCTGATACCAGTGGCGCGATCGACTTGCGGGGAAGCCAAATCAATTTGACGGGAGAATCGAGAATTGTTGCAGTGACAAACAGTGGCGATGGTGGCGATGTCACGATTGCAGGCGATCGCTTTTTCTTAGGCGATCGATCGGCGGTTATTGTCGCCACAGAAGGAGCGGGAAATGGTGGCAATTTGAGCGTTACGACATCAGAGGCGATCGATCTAGTGGGAACAGGAGAACCGTTAAGGTTTCTGAACCCATCAGTTTTTTCAGAAGTAACACCATTGAATTTTAACAGTGGTTTATATACGATTACATTTGGATCTGGAACCGGAGGAGACTTGCAAATTGAAACCCAAAGGCTGAATATTCGCGATCGAATGCTCGCTGCTACTTTCACAACAAGACAAAATGGATCGGGGGGGTCGCTTCTGGTTCGTGCTAGTAACTCGATCGATATTAATGGTGGTACGCCTGATGGTATATCCCTTTTTAATCAGACAGAATTGTCTCAGGAAGATTTAGAAAATATTCCAGAAAGTTTCTTGAATACGAGTTTAGCAGCTGCAAGCATTTTAGGAAAAGGAAATGGAGGAGATGCTACTATAGAAACTGAGAATTTAAATGTACGTTTCAGTGGTACAGTTGCAGCAACCACATTTTTAAGTTCGGGATCGGGAGGTTCGTTAAACATCCAAGCAACAGATTCAACTTTCTTGGAACACCGGGGACTGATTTTTACAGCAACCCTGGGTGAGGGGAATGCTGGAGATCTCATTCTTTTTACACCAGAGTTAACTCTTTTGGAAAATGCACTGGTGGTGTCAGGGACTTTTGCAACGGGAAATGGAGGCAATTTACGGGTTAATTCTGACAAAATTTTTCTCGATCGTCGTTCTCAATTAACCTCTAGTAGCTTAGCAACTCGTTTCGGTGAAGGACAAGCTGGATCCTTGACGGTTAATGCAACTGAATCCATTTTCATTCAAGGAGAAAGTGGTCTTTTTAGTCAGGCTCGAAGTAACACTAATGCAGGAGATTTAACCGTTAATACTGGACGTTTGCATATCGAAACAGGAGACGCATCACGAAGCGCAAGGGGAGGGATCGTATCTAGTTTATCAATTGGAGGAAATGCAGGAAATATCATTATAAATGCTGATGGAGCAATCGAATTGATTGGAAACCCAGACCTAGAAGAAATACCAGAAAATTTTACTGGTTTTTCTTCGGAGGTCTTAATTCGTTTGTTTGGCGAGGCTACAGAATTCATTGCGATCGCTACTGTAGCTTTAGGGGCAGGTGATTCAGGAGATTTGGCAATTAATACTCCACAACTGACTATACAAGACGGTGCTTTTATCGTCACAGCAGCAGTGGGTACGGCAACTGGAGGGAATTTAGAAATTAATGCTTCTCAAAGCATTCGACTATCTGGATTTGCCGCTATACTTTCAGGTACAATTGGAGAGGAAGATGGCGGTGTTGTAACAATAAATACAGAAGAATTGGCACTTACTGAAGGAGCAATAATATCGACAGATACTTTATTAGTTGATAATGCTATCTCAGTTCTTTTTGACGAAGTAACAAGTAGCGAATTGCTTCGGATTTTAGGCTTAGACGATCTAACCACTATGAATTCTATTGCAAACGGAGATGCTGGCAATATCGAGATTTTTAGCGATCGCGTTTCCATTTCCAATGGATCTCGAATCAGTACGGCAACAGGCGAAAACAGTCAAGGAATGGGAGGAATATTGAGAGTTCGAGCGAATACGATTGAAGTAGAAGGAATTGCTTCAGGCATACCCAGTCGTTTATCTGCAAATACTGAAGGTGCAGGAAATGCCGGAGATTTGATTTTGACAGGCGATCGCATTACTGTTCTCGATGGTGCAGAAATCACCGTTAGCGGACGAAGCGAAGGTGCCGCCGGAACTCTTAACATTACTGCCGATCGCCTCCGTCTTGACAACGGAAACATAACGGCTGATACCATAACTGGAAATTTCGGAAACATTAACTTACAAACGGGAACCTTACAACTGCGAAATCTCAGCAGCATTACCACCAACGCGACCGGACGCGGTGGTAATATTGTTATCAACACTGACACCCTAGCAGCCTTAGAAAATAGCGATATTACTGCCAACTCTCTCGATAGTTTTGGCGGACGAGTGTCGATCGAGGCTTTAGCCATTGTGGGAACCGCATTGCGAGACAATTTAACGCCGCAAAGCGACATTACAGCGACTTCCGATCGCGGCCCGGAGTTTAGTGGTAC
>CAKZKB010000731.1 GCA_937121005.1 uncultured cyanobacterium
AACTCCTAACTCCTAACTAGAATCCAAAATCCAAAATCTAAAATCTAAAATCCTATGCCCAATTTTTAACCAACGGCTTCCCAGGAAATAGGGAAAGTTTGTTTTGATAGCAATGAGAAATCCGAATCATGGTTTGGGGTTTCTTCATCAATAACTTTGACTACTCTGTTATAGATTTCTTCCGCTTGTTGCGGGGAATCACCGATGCTGGTTAATCCTAATTTACCAAATTGTGATAAACAACCCATTAAATGGAATACTGTACCCGTTTCGGTTCCGGTGTCGAAATGCAGTCTGTGTTGAGCAATAATATCCATTAAATCGTTGGGTAGCAAGCCGCGATAGCGCTCTTTTTGTAGGTTGTCTGTGGCTTTATAGAATTTGGATTTTCCCTGCTGGCTGTAGAACAATCCCCGCGATCGCTCGTAGCGCCCTTTGGTGAGCAATTTGAGGGTCATAAACGGATGCGTTGTCCCTCCCTTTCGGAGGTTGATTTCGATGGCGAAGACTTGCCATTGGCTGCCTTTGCGAACGACAACAAAATCGACACCGAAGCGCTCTAACGCCCCTGCATTGGCTAGTTTCTTGCCAATTTCTGCCCCAAACTCCTGCAATTGCAAGCGATAGGGTTCGTAGGCGGGAAAGCGACAACCGAGGAAAATTTGCCCGTCCACACCGCCTAAAATTTGGTCGTGAGTCGAGAGAATTTCGACTTCGCCGTGCGGGGTAATGCGTCCTTGCACGCTGGGCGATCGCTTGTCTTCGCCATCAATAAAGGCTTCCACGATCGCCCCCAGTTCGGGAATGCGACTGCTGTAGCGTTCCCAGGTTTCTAGGGGGGTTTGAAACCGCAGTTGGCAGAGACGATCGCGCATCGCTTGGGGGCGTTCTTTGGGGGAAAGATCCTGAAGCGGTTCGAGATCTAGAATTGCATTTCCTTCTCCCGAAAATCCCTCGTTTAATTTTACTACCATGCGCTGTAATTGCGGTTGGCGATCCCACAGTTGACAGGCGGCTTCAGCTAAGTCTTCAACTGTCCGTACCAGTTCGCTACCGTCGGGGTGAGGAATGCCACAGTCGGCGAAAATTTGGCGGCTACCGCTTTTGGTTCCGTAGGATAATAAGTCGGGATCGGCGGCGAGTAAAGGGATATTTAATTTGACTGAAAGTTGGCGCTCCAAGTCTGTAGAATTGAAGCAGACCATGTAGGAGCGATCGGGTCGCAACGCTAGATGAATGCGCTGCATTAGTCGGGGACGATCGAGGATTTTTTTGACCAGAGGTTGGGGGGAGGAATCGTAGGCAGCAAACAGCAACAAGCGATCGCGGGCGTGAGAGAATGGGATGCCCGGTAACAGTTGTAAATAATAGTCGATAATGCTCGGATGTAGGGGTTGGGACGTGACGTAAACCAAGCGAGTACGCGGGTTTCGCAAGCGAATTAAGGAGAATAAAAACCGCTCTTCGTAGTGGAGAAATCCATCAATTTTAAGCAGTTCTCGCGAGTCCAATGTCACCGAAGGAACCACGAGAATATCGTAATCGCCCGTATCGAAAAAATCGATCGACTGCCAGCGATCGCGGAGTTGTTGCTGTAATTGTCGGAAGCGATCGCCGATCGAGTTTGAATCCATGCTTAAAAAATGCGAAACACAAAGGGATAGCGATAGGGAACGTTAGGATTTTCTGCCGTCCTGACGATCGCGATGATGGGCATAATTAAGGCAGCGAGGGCGAGAACGGGCGCGAGAAACAGTCCGATGACCACAAAAGAGAGTAAGAAAATAATCGCCGCATAAACGTAAATATTGACGTGAAAGTTGAGCGATTCTCGCGCATTTTCTTTGACGGCGGGATCCTTCGCTGTCAAAAAGATAACAACAGGAATGCCAAAACTGATAATGCTCCAGCTTAGAAAGATGGCAGCGTGTGAGAGAATGGAAAGAAGTTTACGTTGGTCTGCATCCATGATGGGAAATTCCGCGATCGCATTTTTAATTATACCAAAAAGCGACAGTCAGGCCAACGATCGCCCCAATTGCTAAAACCGGGGTCAACCAGTCTCCCCAACGGACGTACAGGGTTCGGGTTTGTCGCCGATAGATGGTAGCAGCGTGGGTTTCGTAAGTGTCGATCGCCGACTTCCAGAGGGTACGTCCGTGGGGATCGACGATCGCCGAATATCCGGTATTGGTGGCGCGAATGCTAGCGCGATCGACTTCGATCGCCCGCATGATATCCTGGGCGTGATGTTGGACGGGCATTCTTTGAGCGTAATGGTCGTCGTTTGATGCGCTGAGAATCAACTCTCCACCCCGTTGCGCTTGGCGTTTGAAGTGATAGGAAAAAGCGGACTCGTAACAAATACTGGCGATGGCAGTTCCGAAAGGAGAATCGAAGGTTTGCGCGGGCGATCCGGGGATCAAGCGAGCGTTTAAAGGGGAGAGGCGATCGATAATATTGCCGAGAATGTTATCTAAAGGAATATATTCGCCTAAAGGAACTAATTTGACTTTGTTGTAACGAGCGATGGTCTTGCCGTTGCCATCGATATAAAGTAGACTGTTGGTATAGCCGCCTTCTTTTTTGCCAAACGTTCCCAACCAAATGGGCGCGCCTTCATCTAAAATGGCTTGGTAGAGATGTCCGGCGGGAGAATTCGATCGCGTTTTGGACTCCTCCCAATAAAAAGGTAGGGCAGTTTCCGGTGTAAGGATGACATCAACTCCAGCATTGGCAAGCGATCGATATCCGGTAGTATAATTTTCTAAGGCTCGGCGGTATCCTACGTCCGAAAGTTTGATTTCGTTGGGGACATTGCCTTGAATAATGCCTACAGTTAAGGCCATATTCGGATTGTTGTTAAGAGGACGAGAAAACAGCCAAAACCCGAGTAGGTGCGAGCAGAAAAAAAGGACGATCGCGGTAATAAAATAAGGACTTGCGAACCCAGGCGATCGTCTCTGCTGCCATTTCGTTATTCCTAGCGCAACACAACCGTTAACGGCGACGATCGCCGCAGTGACAGCAGTGGTTCCCGAAAGCTGTCCCAGATGCGTTACAATGAGATTCTGGGATGCTTGCGTAAATGCCAGAGATGTCCACCACAGGGGCGATCGACTCCAAAGGGCTTCGAGAACGCACCACAAAGCGACACCTACAAAGACGATCGTGCCGTCATTGAGGCGATCGAACCCATGCAGTTTTGATTGTATCCACGTCCAAACGATGAGGAAGGCGACACCCCACAAACTAATTAAAATCCAGCAGACGATCGCTGTCACCAAACTCGCCAACCAGGGAACCCCCATCCAAGTCATGGGATGCAGTCCAGTTATCCAAGACAGGACGATCCCGTGATAGGCAATTCCCCAAACAATGCCCGATAAAATCGGTTGGCGATCGCGAAGAATTGCCAGCCATAAAGGGACGATCGCGATCCACGCCAGCCACCACCAGTTAACCGGGGCGGTGGTGAGTGCCATGCCGATACCACTTGCAAAAATGATGGCGAGATGCGATAATCGCGATCGAGTAAAAGTCATTGATTTCCAGAAATGTAGGGTGGGCAATGCCCACCCTACTAACTACTTAATTAACCCATACCGCCACTCACAGGAGGAATTAAAACCACTTCATCCCCCTCTTGCAAAAGCGTATCGGGTGTGGCAAACTCGAGGTTAATGCCAAAGCGAGTCACCTCTCGCCACTGTTCGAGTTGGGGATAGTCGCTACAACAGCGATCGAGAATTGCCCGAACAGGCGTACCGTCGGGGAACTCCCACGTCAATTCCGGTACGCCATAGGCATCTTGATAGGCAGCAAACAGTTTGATGGTAACGCGCACCACAGGCAATGATAAAGATGACAATACGCGATCGCGATCGCCTTGGGTTGTTAGCGACGATCGCAGGGGAACTTCGGGCGCGATCGCTTCTACATTATCTCCTCCTCGTTCATAATTAAAGTGTCGCACGATACCAATGCCATGCTGACCCCCATTGATGTTCCCCGCTTGTCCCACGAACTGCGTACCCAACTGCAAACCATCCAAAATGTCCTCGAACTACTCGAAGACAACGACATTCGCTTGTCGAGTGCCGATCGCGATCGCTACTGGAACCACATTAAAACAGCTACCGAACGATTGCAAGCGGGGTTGGGCTAAAAATCACAAAATCACGAACCGGAAGGGGTCGCATTTTGCCCCCCTTCAGCCTGCATTTTTTGCCAGCGTTCGTCCGCCGTCGCCATCACTGTATCGAATTGTTCTAACAGTTCGCCGGGATAGGCTTCTAACCCTTTGGTAGACAAAGAAACCCGGCCTTTCCACTCGTCGATGTCGCCGATGATGACTTTAATTTTTTGCCCGACTTGCAAGAAATTTTCGACCGACTCGATGCGCTTGCGACTCATTTCTCGCACGTGCAACAACCCCGTAACGCCGCCAATATCGACAAACGCGCCGTAAGGTTTTAAGTTGACCACTTTGCCATCGGTGAGATCCCCTAAAATTAACTGTCCCATTTGGCTAGCGCGGGCAGCCAAGCGGTAAGACAGCACGATCTTATCGCGATCGCGATCCAAGTCAATAATGGCCGTGGGAATTTCTTGCCCCACCAATACGTCTAAATTATCGCGATCGATCAGGTGCGATCGGGGGATAAAACCGCGCAGCCCCGCCACAGAAACCGTCACGCCGCCGCGATTGGTTCCGGTGACAACCACTTGAATGGTTTCTTCTTTGTCCCGTATTTCTTGAAGCTGCTGCCAAGATTCTCGCAACTCTAACTCGCGAATTGAGAGCAATACCTGACCTTCGGCATTTTGCTCGCGAATCACCACAAATTCGCGTTCTTCGCCTTGGGGAAGCGCTTCTTCTAAATTTTCGACGCCGTGCGGTGCCACTTCCCGCAGGGGCAGAAAACC
>CAKZKB010000732.1 GCA_937121005.1 uncultured cyanobacterium
TGGAGGCGGAGCCTCCACAGTTCGTAGCGCCCCGGAGAGACGCTACGAGGGGAAACCGCCAATCGTTTCGCCTATAATATAATAACTGTCTGTTCGATCGTCCCGGAGAAGTCCCCATGAACCGATTAGCCGCCACCGCCATTATTCTAGCAACGATCGCGATCGCCCCCGTCGGACGGACTCAAACCGTCCCTTCCGGTGCGGGAGAAGCGACGCGAGAAACCATTCGCCGCCAACCGGGAGAATTTGGAGTAGACGAATCGGATCTGTTAGATATTAACAGTGTGGATTTGTTAGACAATTTAAGCGTGGAAGTGTTTCGCGATCGCGATCGCTTTATAGCGCGTCTCAATGGCATCTATTCCGTCGCCGCAGCCGATGGCAACTCCGAAGACATCGCCATTTCCAGTGACAAAAATTACGACATTCCCGCCATTGAATTTGCAGGCATTTCTCCCAACTTAGGGGGCGATCGCTACTTATTAAACACCGAAGGCGGCCAGTCTCGCATTGCCTTTCACCGCGACGGCGAAGCGGCTCGCATTGCCAGTTTTGGCGGCTACGTTGTCTCCAATCGCGATCGCGTTTCCCATCGCTTAATCGCCTACGGTAACAATGGCGTACAACTGGCGGAAACAGAAGTTCGAGTGCAACCCGGCGAACCGACTTTTATCGGCTTAGTTGTCCTTTACAATGGCGAAACTCCCTTACCCTTAATTCGATCGCTGCGAGTTGAAGGGGGCGAATTAGTAGAAGGATTTGCCTTCGATACTCCGGTTGTTGAATAAGGGAATTGGGGAATTAGGGGTTTGGGGGATTAGGGGGAATACAATCTCATACCTTGAACCTCGTACCTCGCACCTCATACCTCGCACCTCGCACCTCATACCTCGTACCTCATACCTAGATGCCTCGATCGCCTCTTTCCATTCTCACCCTAATTAGCATCGGCGCGATCGCCCTTTCCGGTTGTGCCGATACCTCTCTAGGAAACGCCCTAGAAAATGCTTTTGCAGCCGACACAAACACTGTTCCCACTCCCGCCGCGACTCCCTCTGACGTGCCGCCAACGGAGACCGAAACCGCCACTTTACCGACTGATTTCCCCGACAGTATCCCTCTCTATCCAGAAGCAAGTTTAACCCGCAGCGACGGCGATGTGGTACGCTGGACGAGTCCGGATCCCAGTAACGCGATCGTCGAGTTTTATCGCGATCGCCTCAGCCAAAATAATTGGGAAATTGTCCGTCAAAATGACAGCGCGATCGTCGCCCAACGCGATACATTACAAGCAACGGTTGCCGTTGACAGTTCCAGTAGCGATGTTACAGAAATTGCCATCGCCTACGAGACGATCGCCCCTGGAAAAGACGAAACCAAAGCCACACCCGAACCCACAGAAACCACTCCAGAGATTGAAGTCCCCACAACCACTACTAGCGATTTTAGCGATTTAGACGAGACCCCCGACTCCTTAAAAACCTACGTCGAGGATGTCGCCAAACTCGACATCTTAACCGCCGCAGAGGGCGACCAATTTGCCCCTAGCCAACCCATTACCCGCCGCGAGTTTGCCCGGTGGTTATTCGCCGCGAATAATACCATTTACGCCAACCGTTCCGGCTACCAAATTCGTCCTGGAGACAGTGGAAATCCTGCATTCCAAGACGTTCCAGCCAGCGATCGCGATTTTGCTGCCATTCAAGGCTTAGCCGAAGCCGGGATCGTTCCCAGCCCCCTAAGCGGTGCAGCTACCACCGTCGAATTTAACCCCGACGAACCCCTAAGTCGAGAAGATTTTCTCCTCTGGAAAGTCCCCTTAGATTTGCGTCGCGGACTCCCTACTGCTACCATTGAATCCGTGCAACAAACCTGGGGATTCCAAGATGTTTCTCGCATCGATCCCCAAGCCCTACGAGCCGTACTCGCCGACTTCCAAAGTGGGGAACTCTCTAACATTCGGCGTTCCTTTGGTTATACCACCTTATTCCAGCCCAAAAAAGCCGTCGATCGCGCCGAAGCCGCCGCCGGATTGTGGTATTTTGGGAACGGATCCGAAGGGCGATCGGCCAAAGAAGTGTTAGAACAACGAGACGCACAGTAAATCGACCTGTAGGGGCTAGGCATTCACACAAGAAAATGGGGAAACTTGGTTAAAATAATGTTGGTGAATGCCTCGCCCTCCCTCAATGACCAATTACCGATCGCCGATCGTGGTAATTCTGCGAACAACCTGAATGCTGACGTTGTTCGTTGCTCGTTGATGCGTTGTTCGTTGATATCATGGTAATTCTACAGAAGTGGGTTTAGCAATGTGAGGCAACCCCCAACCCAACTTCTCGCGCAACACCCGGAAGAATTCCGGCGATCGCAAGCGGATAAAACGGGCATTGTAGGGCGATCGCTTCACTTCCACGCGATCGTCCGGTTGCACGTAACAGCCTGCATTTCCGTCTACCACCATCACCAAACGATTAGAACTGGCCGAGACGATCGCGATCGGTTCTGTTTCGTTAAACACCAACGCCCGCGAAGCCAAAGAATGGGGACAAATTGGCATCAACACCAACACCGGAACCCCCGGAGTCACCACCGGGCCACCCGCCGATAGAGAATACGCCGTCGAGCCCGTCGGTGTGGCTACAATGACTCCATCAGCGGCCACGTCTACCGGAGAATGAGCCCCGATCGCCACCTCAAAATGACACATACAGGTCAACGGTTCGCGGTGCAGTACCATTTCGTTGAGACTGAGGGCTTCCCACTGCACGGCATTTCCTCGGAAGACGCGCACCGCCAGCATCGCGCGATCTTCGACCGTATAATTATCCGCCAGCACCGCATCTACTGCCGTTTCCAGACAGTTGATATAGGTTTCGGTCAAAAACCCCATGTGCCCGGTATTCACCGCCAGCATAGGCAGTTGTAAGGGAGCCAGTTGCCGGGAAGCCGCCAGTACCGTCCCGTCGCCCCCCAAAACGATGGCGCATTTCATACTGTCATCGAACCCCGGCGGAACGAGGCGATCGAGGGGGGTATGACACACCGGGCTGTGGGGGTTGGAATAGCCCAAAATTCCCCCAATACCCGATGAAATTTCCACCTCCCATCCCGCCGATACCAACTTGGTTTTCAAGTCCAGGCAGGCTCGACAGGCGGCAGGTTTGTCGTCGTTATAGATGATGCCTACTTTCGGCACGATCGATTGCTCTTGTTAGGGTCGGGCTGTTTCATTCTAGAGTACGACGGCCAAAAGGAAAAGCGGCCAGCGACGGCCGCCTTCTGTTTCGCTGTCACTCGCGGGCGCAGCGAGCCAATGCTCTAGAGCGCTCCCACAACTGCGAGATCAGCATTTCGCAATGGGGAGAGAGGGTAGCGGCGAACACGCCATCGCACGTATCGGCATCGATCGCCAACCAACTCCCGCGCACGCTGACTTCGACAAATTCATCGTCGGCGACGCACAGTTCGATCGCCTCGGGAGCCTCTTTACGAGCAGCCGTTTCCAGGCGATCGAGGGCAAACAGTCCCGCCGGGAGCAGAAACGAAGCCCAACCCGGTTGGACGATCGCGCTTTGCCCCAAACGCACCGCCAGTACCGTCCGTTGGGACACAAAATCTTCCAGGGCGACGGGCAAGCATTCCAAGCGCACGTCGGCTTCGGTGTAGGTCAGTTTTAGCATTGTTCTAAGGTGTTAGGAATTAGGGATTAGGGATTAGGGGTTAGGGATTAGGGATTAGGGATTAGGGATTAGGGGTTAGGGATGAGAACTTCCAGCAATGAGTTTGTTTTCTCCCCCAAGCCCACCTAAAACCTAAAACCTAAAACCTAGAACCTTCTCCCTCACTGTCGATCGCGCCAGAACTGGTCTGCAAACGCTACCGCCGGGTGCATGGGCGCTTTCGGCGTAGTTCGCAGTTTCATCCTGGCTTGATGGGGAGTCCGATCGCCCTTGCGCGAGTTGCAACTGTTGCAGGCGGTGACGACGTTATCCCAAGTGTGGCTGCCGCCTTTGGACTTCGGAACCACGTGATCCAGCGTCAGATGCTTGCGTGCGCCGCAGTATTGACAACTGTGGTTGTCGCGTTTGAGGACTTCGCGACGGTTCACGGGTGGAACCTTCCACAGCCGCTCGGTTCCGGCGATTTTTAGGCGAATGTGTTCGGGAACTTCAAGGACGATCGAGGGCGATCGTAATTGCCAATTGGCAGCCCCTTCGACGATATCGACGGGTTCGGCTTTGCCACTGAGCAGTAAAATAGCGGCACGCCGCACGTCAATACGAGTTAGGGGAAGGTAGTTTTGCGAAAAAACCACCACCGATTGCCGGAGGACATCTGTTATGCTGTTCACGGTTTCGCTCCTTGCTAAAAAAGAACCCCCGTACCTGGATGAGGTAGCGGGGGAGAAACGGCCGGATGTTTGGCTCTATGCAGGTATGGTTGTGTGATACCCATACCCCCCGCGTGTAATAATCTGGCTCCCCTCAAAGGAGTTGCCATCATTGATTAGATTGTCAAAGGATTGCCAACCATAGGAGTGCCGATCGCTATGGCTCGCCGTGCGATTTCGGCCATCGCGATGCGCCCGCGATCGCTTCCAATTTGATAGTAGCCCGATCGGCCGCCGTTGGCAGCGCTAACGGACAAATATAAAGACTTGGCGGTGGTGGAGGACGGTTGCACGGGCGCTCCCTCCGTACTTGGGTGGACTTTCAATCTTGCTTTTTGCATACTACACTATATAGTACAAGGCTGTCTACCTTTTTTGGAGAAAAAGTCAATGACCCGCCGCTAAATCTGTCGATTATAGCGGGGGGCTTGCTAAAGCCCATAAGTTGACCAGCCTAAGTCCTCTGAGGACTACGTTACACCCAAGCGTTAAAGTTCCTACCCTGGGATGCGTTGCCAGTTCCAGGCTCTAGAACCGG
>CAKZKB010000733.1 GCA_937121005.1 uncultured cyanobacterium
TGCAACACCACCCCCGGAATCTCACGGGGCGCACCCCACCAGCTACCGCTATAGGGGTTGGGGAAAAAGTCCTTGAGACTGGAAGCCGTAGCCCCGATCAGCACCACGCGATCGCGGGCCCAGTCCGGCGAAACGTTGCCCTCGACGATATCCGAGAGAGAAAATTTGGGTAACTCTCGACCGAAGCCGCGAAAGTTAGCGAAAAACTGATAACCTTGGGTATCGGCACCCACGTAAGGGCCGTCATTGGGTTTGAATAACGGTACGACCAGTTTCCCCAATTGCAAATCGCCGCTCGGGGCGGGCTTGGGAAGAATTTCTTCTTCTTCGAGGTAACGCAACGCTAGAGCGAGAGCGAAACTGTTGTGCGGTTGCCCGTCGGACGATCGCGCGTACAGAATACCCCGCCGCACGCGGCCGTCACCATCGATGATTGTATTGTTGAACCCGACGCGATCGAGACGATCGAGAACGGGCGGCGGATCGGTTCTCGATTCTGGATCGGAGCTAATGCGTTCGATGCCGATAATCTCCTCGACTTCTTCAAAAGTCGCTGCAAGCTCGGCCCCACCTGGTTCGGCAGGCAAATCGCGATAGATATCGAGACCGATGGCTCGCGGCTGCTGTGCGTCGATGTTTCGCAGGGCTTGCGATAAAATTTCATCGGGTACGGGCCAGCCGTAGCGCCGCAGGTCGTCTTCGTCAACCCCCACAACCACAAGGCGATCGTCATGGGTATGTATGAGTTGCGGGGGACGCAGGCGAAACAGTTGGTCGAGGGCCGCCCATTCCCACCACTGTAACGCTCCGAGCGATCGCAGCACCAACACGCCTACAGCGACGCTCGAGGCGGTGACGATCGGCCGTCGGTGCGATCGCAACCAGTTCCGAACTCTGTTCAACATTTTGATGAGGGATTAGGGATTAGGGATTAGGTGTTAGGGATTAGGGAGGGTACAAGGATTTAACTGGACACTGGACACTGGACACCGATCCCCCTTCTCCTTGTCTCCCCCTCTCCTTGTCCCCTTGTCCCCTGTCCCTTCCTACGAGACTAGCGGGGCACGGTTTCCAGGGTGTACTGGAACTCCCGCGGCCCTTCGTAACCGGAGAGATCGGCCAGTTCTTCTAACTCTTTCGTGCCGTCGTAGAGTTTTCCGTCAATTTCCCAGGTGGGGAAGCCTTTAATTCCCGCTTCGCGACACAGTTGGGGGCGCGGGTTTTGTCCTTTGGGGTCGCACTCAACGTATTCAATGAGAGAGAAGGCTTCTTTCCCAAACAGTTGTTTTTGCTCGTGACAGTGGGGACACCAGTAGGCCCCGTATTCTTTGGCATCGAGCTCGGCCAGGTGGCGAGCTAGGGCCATTTCCGAGGGGCCGGAAACGGTGGTCACGGGCGGGCCGGCTTCCCCTGGAATGCTGGTTTCGGCCGTGTCGGAAACGCTGGCCCCCGTCGCTGAGTAGATGCCCACCGCCCCCACCAGGGTGACAAGGGCGACGATCGTCCCAGTAAAAAATAGCTGTCCGATGTCGTCCCAGTCCCGGCCGACGATCGCCAGCACGAACAGGCTCAAAGAGGCCACGGCCGAGACTATACAGTAGGGACACCACTCCTGAAGTTGGAAGATCAGAATATACATTAACAGGCCGCTAAACACGGCCATGGCTGTTCCCCCCACAAACAGCAGCATCCAAGTTTGGTTTTCGAGTTGGTTGCGCCGTCTTTTGTTAGTATCGGGGTTCACCGCCAGCGGCCCCAGAGCCAAAACGGCCATGAAGGCGTAAGCTAGGAACCCGAACACCGTTAGGGGAATGCCGAAAATGGAGGCATAGTCGCTGGTAAGAACGCGATCGCAGCCGTCGGTGGGGCAGACAGCCGAGATGCTGCCCGTGACTTTGACAACGGTGAGAAAAGCCGTTTCGATCGCGCCTAAAATCGCGATCGCGCCCATAATTTGGCGGGAACGGCGATGCAGGAATGGGGTAGAACGTCGGCGCATTGTCTGAGGGTTGAGGTGCGAGGTTTGTAGGGGCGAACGGCGTTCGCCCTCGATCGGGATTAAGAAGGGTCAACGCCGTTGACCCCTACATTCACTTGAGCGATCGCGCCGAGATCGGGGCCGGGCCGCGAGCGGCCTCCACGAACTGGGCGACGCGAATCGGATCGATGGTTTCTTCAATGTTACCTCGTCGTTTTAGGGAACTGGCAACGATCGCCCCATCAGCGACACTCATCAGGGTGGGAATATTTTCCCAAGTGGCCCCGCTTCCGATCAGCACCGGGCAGCCGTTGGCCGCATGGCGGGCTTGTTCTAA
>CAKZKB010000734.1 GCA_937121005.1 uncultured cyanobacterium
GCGGAGCATCCTGCGATCTTTCGTAGGTTGGGTAGAGGAACGATACCCAACGCCACCAGTTGCGGTTGTTGGGTTTTCATGCTTTAACCCAACCTACAACTATTTAAGCCGGAACCAAGGCATCCTGAAGCGGAGTCCAGCGAAACGCGCGATCGCCGCCTAATTCTACCGCCACCTTGACTCGCGGTTCCAACTTCGGTAAAACCGACAAATACTCGATTTCTTGACGATCGAGTACCTTACCATCGACGATCCACAGCAGCAAACCGCGACAGTCCGACGGTAAATTGTCCAGTTGGGAACTGACGATCGGCGGTAGATAATAAATCGGCCCCACCGCACCATCGCCGTAATCTTTTTTGCCCAAATGGGCGGGACGCACCCCATGAACGCCGCACAAATAGGACGCTAAATCGCCCAAACCCCGCGCCGAAAGGGTCAGCGCCACATATCCTTTGGCCCGCAACCGCCGCAGGTAGCGCCCTTCAAAACCACCTTCTAAGGGCGCATAAATACCGAGGGCCCCGGACTTTTCCAAATCTTTGAGTAGTGCTTTTCCTGTCGCAATTAAAGCCATCGATCTTGATAAGGTTCTAGGTTTTAGGTTTTAGGTTCTAGGTTCTAGGTTCTAGGTTCTAGGTTTTAGGTTTTAGGTTCTAGGTTCTAGGGGAACTGGAAGTAGAAAACACACTCATTTCCTTAAGGTTCTAGGTTCTCATCCCTAATCCCTAATCCCTAACACCTAATCCC
Organism: uncultured cyanobacterium; assembly: GCA_937121005.1. Taxonomy (GTDB): domain Bacteria; phylum Cyanobacteriota; class Cyanobacteriia; order Cyanobacteriales; family Geitlerinemataceae; genus CAKZKB01. Next base: position 751 of record CAKZKB010000734.1, read on the forward strand.
TAATCCCTAAACACCTAATTCCTCATTATTGCACCGCTTGTCCCGGCATTCCCGTCCATCCCGGCGGGTTGGCGGGAGTTGCTGCGGGACGGCCGCCGCCAGCCCCCGATCGCAAGTGAGGCTGCATGACATCGCGAACCACACCGCTTTGGGTACTGACTTGGACGCAACTGGGGGTAAACAGAAAAATACTCTCGCCAATGCGTTCTTGATGGCCGTCGAGGGCGTAAGTACCGCCCGCAATAAAGTCTACCGCCCGTTGGGCCTGGTCGGCATCCATCAGCGTCAGGTTAAGTACCAAAGATTTGCGCCCCCGCAGGGCTTGGATGGCTTGGGGCATTTCTTCAAACGATCGCGGTTCCATGACCACGACTTCGGAAATACCGCCCGCGGCCCCTGGCAAACCGACGACGTTGCTGCTGGTGGTCATACCACTGCTAGGACGGGTTCCTAACGTCGGCGATCCCAGATCGGCGGTGGAAAAACTGGGGTTGGCGGTGAGAGGGAACGGCCGCGATCGCGCAGCCCGCGCCGCCTCGGTGTCGGTGTTGGCCTTCGGCGGGTTATAAGAAGAGGTATAGTTTTCGCCTTCCATTTCGTCGTATTCGTACTCGTAATCTACGGGTTCGGTGAAACTGACCATATCTTTGAGTTTAGTAAAGATATTGCTCATGGCTGAGGGTTCCCCACGTTGAGAAGTGACCTTTAGTTGTTCGTATCTGCCCGGCCTCGATCGGGTATCTTTGGGGCCGGGAATTCCCGATCGAAGAACCTCGACCCAACGAAGCACGGTCTCCGCTTGATTTTAGCAGAATTTGGGACGAGTGCAATAGCCGATCGCGCCTTTTACTGAGATTTTCCCAGGGGGTTGAGGCGATCGACGGGCCAGAACCGCACCCAGGCTCGCCCGATGATATTCTGTTGGGGTAAAAATCCCCAAACATGGGAGTCGTTGCTGTTGTTGCGGTTGTCACCCATCACGAAAAGTTTGCCTTCGGGAACGGTGACGGGCAGCAGGTTGTAGCGCGGCGGTTCGGCGATGTAGTCTTCTTGTAAGGGGCGATCGTCGATGTAAACCACGCCATCGCGAACGGCGACGGTTTGCCCGCCTCGGGCGATAATACGCTTGATGAAGGCTTGCCCTTTTCCGTATCCTTGTCGTTGCAGTAGGGGCGGCGGTTGGAAAACAACGATATCGCCGGGTTGGGGCGAACCGAAGCGATAAGAGACTTTTTCGACCACGATGCGATCGCCGACGTACAAACTCGGATACATGGAGTCGGAGGGAATGTAACGCGGTTCGGCAATAAATACCCGGATCGAGAAGGAGACGAGGAGGGCAATGGCAATAATTTTAAGGTTTTCTTTCTGTGCTTTCCACCAAGGTTGTTTCGTGTCGGATGTTGAATTTGTCATAGAAGTGGCGATCGCGCTGGCTGCTGTCAGTGTACCATCAAACGGATTCTTTTAAAACAGGCAACGGCAGGCTGGAGATGGGCGAGTATCTCCAACCTGGCCGAGTGCGAGATATTATATTTTATCCTAGCGCGATCGCTTCCGATTGAGAATACTGCAACCCATGACGATGGAACTAAATACGCCAAGAATTAAGGATGGTTCGGAGACGGGATAGGTTTCTAAGGGTTGGATTTTGACTGCGATCGCACCATTGTCTTCTCCTTTAAGACGGCGATCGTGGGAATTGACTCCAGCATGGAGATCGATCGAGACAACATCGCCATCGTCAATTTTACCAATTGATGGGTCTAGATCGCCTGACAACAACTCCGTGTTGCTGCGATGGATCGCAGTGGGTAAAAACGCTATAGACGGTTTGGAGATGGGATCTAAACTGAAGACATTTTTCTCGATACGATCGATGCGATCGATAGCGACATTAAACTGACTACCCGTAAAGATCGAGTTGTTCGTAACAACAGTCGCAGTCAAGAGATTTTGGTATTCTAGAGAATCGATCTGAACTTGTAAATCGGGAAGATCGAGGAATAGCGTTTCTAAGAGTAGGGACTCTCTTCCTAAACTATCGAACTGTCCGAATTGTCGGAGTTGCTGTTTCTCTAAATCGCGATCGTACACGAGTCCCAATTCGTAGTTTTGTCGCTTTTCAGCTTCAAACTCTGGCATCAAGTCGTCTGCATCCACAAATAATGAATCGGATTCTAAGGCGCGATCGAGAATCTCTTCCGCCGATAGATTCTCGGTCGATTCCGAAAATATTGCTGTCCAATCTAGGGTCGAATTGGGACGAATCTCCATACTTTGACGAAACTCATCTTCAGGAAATGAAGCCTGTGTTAAGTCTGAGAATACTGTATTCCAAAAATCTTCTCTCGATTTAGATTTATCAGCTTCAGCGCCATCGATATTCATTGGAATGAAAACACCTTGTCCCCCATTGAATCCTTGTTCGTTTGAATTTAATACAAACAGTATTAAATAGGCAATGGTAGCGCCAGTCGTAAAGGCAAAAACTAAACACAGTAGAATCAAAACCCAGTTAGATTGAGTTTGATAAGAATTCCTAACTCGGATGTAAGTGAATTGACGTTCGTCTCGGAAAACTCGATTGTGATTTCCGTTTACCAAGTGATTTGCATTTCCTCGATTGACCAAATTGCGATTTCCCCGAGCAGTTTGGTTTCCTGTACCTCGCACAGTCTGTTTAGAAAATACAGGCTGCGAATCTGACCGACTTTCCATTTTGAACCTCACTCACTTCATTTATAATGCGATCGAAAACCTGCATGAGTATTCAGGAAATTCCTCTAGCAGTACAGAGTAGAAGAATTTCCGAACACTTTTAGCTGTCTCCTTTGAACGGGTGACAATAGCAACCTTTCTCATTGTTCTTAAAAAAGACAATGAGAGGAGACTCGAATCTCGAACAACGGAAGCGTAAGGAAGATCTTGCAGTAAGGATATTCGCCTAAGTGATGATTATCAACCCAATAACAAAGAACCGGCCGCGATCGCGCTTAGCCAAGTTATAATTTGAGTGACAATTGGCTTAGCTTTCGTCCATAGAGTCGCACCCGCATCTAAAGTTGTGCTGGCAGTTTCCATGATTTCGGCGGTACTTTCTAAGTTGACGATCGCTGCGTTTTGCTTGATTTTCTCTTTGTCCAAAGCCTTTTTCGCTGCAATCAGGTAGGCCACCGCTTCTGATTTAGCCTCTTGAGGAAGGTCGGATTCTTTAATTAGCAGTCCCAGGCGATCGACCAGCGATAGCACCTCCGACTTGCTTAACTCTTTCTCACTGCTAGAACAGGGGCCTTCCGTGCGAGAAAGTTGATTGGCATTGCCGATCGCGATCTGATTGTTGTCGCCTTGGTTGAGGGCATTCCCATCTCCTCTAATGGTTGAGTTTCCATCGCCTCGGACAACTTGCACGTCCTGAGTTTGAGACCCAGAAAATTTACCTGACGAACCAATATTGATGCTTGACATTTGACTTAAAAACCTGAATGTACGCAATCCAGCCTAGCTAAATACACGGAGATTTGACAACATCAACCACAAGGTTGTTACAAAAGTTTACATTTTTTCAATCCGAGCAAACTATCGTGCTAGATGTGACAATTTCAAAATCATCATATTCCATAATGAGATCGAAATCAGACACCCCAGAAACTTTGCACCCGTCTATTCCTCTATCTGGTCAAACCATCTATTTTTACGGCAAACGTCGAATATCTTTATAAAAGTTTACAATTACATCCAGAATTTTAATTCTCAAGCAGATCGCAGACAGTTGGTAGGGAAAGTTAGCAAAAGTCCGACAATTCTCCGACTGCACCGAATCGCGTTTGTTATTTGCTTTTCCTCAAAGATGCCGAAACTAGGGCGTTTCAAGTGACTCTTCCACCATTGTTAAACCCATATCGTGATAGTACAAAAGTACGTCATTTTCACCCCAGCGATCGAAGCTAATTTCGTAACTTTTTCCCAGACGATCGCGAGTGGTATAGGCAGACAAACTCGGATCGTTCAAATCGGGGGGAAATTGCGTCCAAGTGGTTTTGGGGTTAGAGGGACTGACGCGATAGGTTCGCGGCCCGGTTTGGCGGGCGATGGTGGTATCCTGGGGTTGCAATACGGTATTCACCCGAACGATCTTGAGTTTTGGGTAGAGATGAGGAGGGATATTTTCGCCGTAAAACAGATGGTAGGCACTGTGAAAACCGATACGATAGATGTGGGCCCCTCGATAGCGATCGGGGAGGCTAGCAATAAAAACGCGATCGCGTCCGGCGAGACCATCTAAACTTTGAATGACGCTTTGGGAAATACGACCCGCAGTTGCCCAATTTCCATCTAAATGAGAGAGGGAAATCGACCAGAAAACGATCGCGATCGCCATACTCAGGACGAGCGGTTTGAGCTTGGGAAGCAAAAGAGATAAGGCCAGGCAGACCGCGATCGACATAAAGACGGAAGGCAAGTATAAATAGCGTTCTCGTCGCGTATTGATGGTGGAAATGCCGAGATTGATAATGGGGACGAGGGAAACGAGAAAAGATGCAATCAGAAACACCAAAGTCGTTGCTGTTGCCTGCCTGCGCCTGCGAAGGCAAATCGTTAGTGCTGCAACTAGAAGGATTGTTTCTAAGATAAATACAAACAACCAAAACCCAGGCGGCACGTTATCAACTGGAGGCAAAAACGTTCGTGCCGCAAAGCGAATCAAGTTAATTGCGGCTGAGACGATATCGAATTCTAGATGAACGTCTTCTCCATAGCCGCCGACGGTTGTTCCCAGTTGTTGCGATCGTAGCAGCCAGTAAGCCAAGAAGATTGCCTGATGAATGAGAGGAATGAAGATGATTTTTTTGATGGTGGTGCGGCGATCGCTAAAATAAAGATGGAGTTGGTGAAAGAAGATAATTTCGGGATAAATGATTGCCGATTCTTTTGAGAGTAGAGCTAGGGAAAATAAGAGGAGGGAGAGACAAGCAAACTCAATTTTCTCGAAGTTGTACAAATAAACGCTAAAGGCAGCGATCGCGAAAAAAGTCGCAATCAAATCGGAGCGTCCGGCGATCCAAGCGACAGATTCGCTGTGGCATGGTAGTACCAGAAAAGTCAGACCTGATAGATAGGCGATCGCTGGTTTAAGACGACGATCGCCCTCAATGGAAGCGATGAGTTGCCAGGAAACAAGGGCCACCAATACCGAATTAGCCACGTGAATGGCAAGATTGGTAATATGATAGGGAACCGGATCGAATCGGGCCAGGAGATAGGTGAGGTACATACTTGCCGAGATCGCCGGCCGGAAAAAGGCATTTCCTGGCAGTCCTAGTGCCCAGGGGCCGCGATCTTTTACGGCCAGCAAATGGTCGAAATCGTCGGCTAGAAAAAAGCTGTCAATGCTGCCACCATAGCAGAAAAGCGCGATCGCCAAACTCAATGCGATCGATAACAACCCCTGTTTGTATCGAGCCACTTTTTTTAATATCAAGTTGCTGCTGTGGAACTCACTTTGCGGCGGATCTGAGCGATACGAACGTCTACGACGCGCCGATCGCCCGCCCAGTCCCCCATGTCTGGCAACCAGTCGTACAAGGTTTACTTCTCCTCGGGCAACTCAAACTTGTATCCCACGCCGCGCACGGTTTGAATTGGGGAGGGTTTGTTGTCCGATTCGATTTTGCGGCGGATCTGACCGATATGAACGTCTACCACGCGCTGATCCCCCACGTAGTCGTAGTCCCAAACTTCTTGTAACAGTTCCGATCGCCGCCAGACCCGGCCGGGATGGCTGGCGAGAAAATAGAGCAAGTCGAACTCGAGCGCCGTTAGGGAAATCGGTTCGCGGTTGAGGGTGACTTGGCGACTTTCCGGGTCGATGCTCAAGTTGCCGACGGTAATGCTTTGCTGTTGGGTGGGGACGATCGATCGCTGGCGTTTGAGCACGGCTCCCACCCGCACGCCCAACTCCAC
>CAKZKB010000735.1 GCA_937121005.1 uncultured cyanobacterium
CCGGCCAGTAGCGGACTAAATTTGCACCGCCGTACAGCAGTACGCCGACTAACCCGCACAGCAGCAAGGCGGCTGGAATGCCTGCTTCTGCGCTCAACATTAACATTAAGTTGTGGGGATGGCCGAGCCAAAGTTGGGTTTGGGCCTGGTAGAGTTCGGTAAAGTTGCGCCAACCCCAACCCGTCCAAGGGCGATCGAGGGTCATGTGCCACGCAAACTGCCATTGGGTCGATCGCAGCAATTCTACCGGCCGATCGCCGTATAGTTCGTCAGAAAGCCTGGCCCAAAAGTAGCGGGGGACGACGGTTCGCAACCCTTGACCCACTGGTGGCGGGGCGAATGCGGCCCCTAACACCACTGCGGCCGCGGCCCCCACCACTGCGACGATCGCCTTGCGGCCCAGATAAAGGGCAAACCCGATCGTCGCCAGTACCGCGATCGCCCACCCACTGCGAGAGTTGGCCCAAATTAAGACAATAATATTGCCGAGTTGGATAATATTAATCAGTCGCCACCGCCAGCGCAACCGCCCTTCGTAGCGGGTTTCCTTGTGCGACGCATCTAAATATTTCAGTTCTTTATAGGTTTCGATCCACAACCCCAACCCCAACACGAATATCGTTAAAGCGTAGTTGGCGAGAACGTTGGCATACTCGAACACCGAAGCCATGCGATCGACCGGGTTTCCGCGCGGGGCCAAAGGCCAGTCTACAATCATCCAGAGTTTAATCGGCCCTTCCCAACCCGAATACATTTGCCCCATACCGATGACGATCGTCGGGAGAGAGGCTGCTACCAGGATCCACGCCATGCGCCGCAGTTGGGTCGGACGGCGCAAAATTTCGCAAAAGGCGACGAAAACGGCAATAAATGGGAGAAAATTAAACAGTCCCAAAAATGCCGGGGCCGGATTTTCGGCGACGGCGGCGGCGAGTACCGCCAGCAGGCAAAATGCCAGTAAAACCCAGTTGCGGCGACGGGCCAAAATGGTGGGCAATTTTTTCCGCCACGCGATCGCGGCCGAGACGATCGCCCCCAGGCCGCCTAAAAACGGACTGAGGGGAAACAGCAGCAGTCCCCACTGGAGGGGAATTTCTGGGTCTTGCGGTAACGTCAGAAACGGGGGTTGGCGGTGCGTTCCCACAGGCGATCGCGATCGAAACTCGTTCATCCTACGTTACCACGCAGCGCGGTTTCTAGAACCAGACTTCCAAACCCATGGCTTCTCCAGCTTCGCGTCCCAACTGCCAGCGCACCAGATGGGTTTCGGGCTCCTCTGCGTCGAAAATGGTGCGGGCCCGTTCAAAGCCAGGGGTCGGATCCACCTTCTCCCCCGACTGCGTGGGAGTCACTGGGGCCGGCCGCAACTGAATGGCGAACAGATCGCTGGAGTCGGTACTGTCGGCCGGAACGTTCAAGTCTTCGGCTTCGACTGACACGCTTTCGGGTAGTTTGGTGGCGGTTTCCTCTGGGGGAATGGAGGTTTGCGATCGCGCGGCCGGGGCCATGGCGATCGCGCAACCGAGGGTCAAAGCCGTTACTGTGAGCCGTTTCATCTTATTGTCTCCTAGAGTCACTCTCGAAAATTTTTTGCGCTCGCGCGGTTGACTGCACCTGACAAGACGATCTACACTGAAAAACCGCGTCGAGTCTCTTCTTTTACGCTAAGGGGAAAGCCCGATCGAATTCTGCGATCGCGGATACAACAAACAATTGCGCGATATCGTTGCAAAAAACGCCATTCTGTGATAAAGGGAAATATTAAAAAAAATTACATCGCCCCATTCTCTACCTTTCGATAGAGGACAAGACTCCACTTGCGAACGATGCGATCTGTGGCGCACCTTCGATAGACTAAGAATAGAGTTAAACAAATTTGGAGGTAAAAGCGAGCATGAATTTCTTGCTCGAAGCAACGACCGCAACCGGAGGATTTCCAGTTTCCTTGGGACTCGTTGCCTCGATCGGTTTTGTTGCGGCGGCCGTTTTGGGGTCGATCGCCTGGTACAACTCCAAGCGACCCGTTGGCTGGAAAGATAAAGAACGCCCGGACATCGTACCGAATGTCGATGGTTCCGAGGGTTAAGCGCAACACCTTTTAACCCACATTCAAATATTACTGTAGATAAGTTGGGAGACTCTCTTATGACTAAGCAACCGCATACCTCCAAAGAACATTACGATCGCGAAATCATGCCCGCCGAAACGGCCGCTCGCATGGAACGCGAAGGACAAACCTATAAAGATACGCCCCAAGATCGAGGCGGTATCGACACCGACGCGGGTTACACCGTCGATCGCGAAGGTTTGGCCAACAACTTCGCCGTCGAACCAGAAATGTATGTCAACGAACCCGGCGACTTGCGCGAAAAACAAGAAGCGCGATCGCAAGCCCGCCAAGAAAAGATCGATCGCGTCAACGAAACCAACGAAGATGGTAAGTTGACCATGGAAAAAGACGAGCGCAGCAAAGGGCCGGGCTTGTTCTAAAATCAACCCAAGTTTAGGTCGGCGCGTCCGACCTATTTTTTATGCAGTAGGGATGGCGATCGGCGATCGTCCCCTATTTTTTTCGCAGAAATTTTGGCGGTTTGGAGAATCCCCGCGCCTTTAGGCGGGGGAGTATGTCAATATAGAGAGGGCGATCGCGACACCCCTGCCATCGGTCGCAGCGAAGCCCCCCATCCCCAATTCCCACCCGGCAAGCGAAAATGACGATCGAAAAACTGCAACCCGCCCCGACGGGTAAGGTCATGGTCTACGCCCCCTACTACAAAACCAACAACCAGCGGAGTGCTTTGCCCCTGGCCATCAGCCTCTACGAACGAGGCAGCGTCGAGGGGGCGCGCGAAATTGAGGGCGGGCGCAACATTCCCTTCGTGGCCACCTGGAGCGTTTCGTCTCTGCCTGCGGATCTGACGCGCTGCCGCTTCCAGTTTGATGGCAATGCCGACCTCACCTACGAGACCGGGATGGCCAACTACGAGTTTGTAAATTTTTTGATCGAGGTTTTAATCGGTTTTAAGCGCAGCCGCATCGTAGACTTTTCCCAGAACTTCTACAAAAAGCTGCTGAACGTGGAAGAGTAGAAGCGAACGACGTTAACTGAATTAGGAGTGAGGACGTGACCAACCCCAAATATCTTCTCGTGGGATCCATTGAAGCCTATACGGGCAAGTCGGCAACCATCTTAGGGATGGCCGATCGCCTCCTGCAAGCGGGAGTCGATCTGGCTTACGGCAAACCCCTAGGCACCTGTTTTAGCGACGACACCGATACGGACGAGGACGTGCAGTTTTTGCCCCAGTTGCTCGGTTTGAGCGCCGATCGCGTTCGCGGGCCGTTGGTGGCCCTCAGACCCCATACCGTCCGCAGCCGCTTGCAAGGCAAAGATACAACCGACTACGGGCGATCGCTGGTAGAATCCATGGCCGTTACCGATGCCGATGTCGTGTTGCTAGAAGGCCCCGGTACCCTAGATGAAGGATGCGCCTTCGGGTTGGCGCTACCGCAAATGGCGGCAACGTTGGATGCTAAAGTCGTTTTGGTGGTACGCGATCGCGAGGCCTTTACCGTCGATCCCCTGTTGTGCGCTCGCGAGCAGTTGGGCGATCGCCTCTTGGGAGCGGTCATCAACGATATTCCTCCCGTCGCCTTAGATGAAATGAAGGGAGTCATCCAACCCTTTTTAGAAGAGCGCGGCATCCCCATTTTAGCCCTGATGCCCAGCAGTCCGATTTTGCGCGGCATTAGCGTCGCCGAATTGGTACGCCAACTGAAAGCCGATATTCTCTGCTGCGACGATCGTCAGGATCTGATGGTGGAAACCCTGCAAATTGGGGCCATGAGCGTTAACGCGGCGGTGAAGTATTTTTCCGGGGCCCGAAATATGGCCGTGGTGACGGGGGGCGATCGCTACGACATCCAATTAGCCGCCCTAGAAGCCTCCACCCACTGCTTAATTCTCACCGGACGGCTCAAACCCCTACCCAAAGTCCTCGATCGGGCGCGAGAAATGGAAATTCCCGTCTTGTCAGTGGATCTCAACACCCTAGAAACGGTAGAGATTATTGACAGCAGTTTCGGACAGGTTCGCTTGCAAGAACCGATTAAAGTCGAGTGTGTCAAACAAATGACGGCCGAATATTTCGATGTCGATCGCTTGCGGGCCTTGTTGAGTCAGTAAGGGCAAATTAGGTATTAGGTATTAGGTATTAGGTATTAGGTTTATTCCCCCCTAAACCCCTAAACCCCTAAACCCCTAAACCCCCAATCCCCCAAACAAAAATCCCCCTCTTCTGCATGAAGAGAGGGTTCTGGGGTGACTATCCGATCGCTGGGATTACAGATTCGGTTCGTCGATTTCGTCCAAGGCAATGGTGGATTCGGCGATAACGACCGGGCGACCGTCGTACTCGGCTTCGATTTCGGCTTCTACGTCGCCATCCCATTCTACATCGTAGTCTCGCTCGATATCGGCGAGGACAAACTGACGGACTTCGCCGACCACTTGTACTTCATCACCTTCGGAGACGCTGGTATATTGGGGATCGACATTGATGACAAGAATTTCGTCATCATCGATTAAGCCATCCTCTTCTCGAAGAAGGAAGGCATCGTCACCATAAATTTCGCCCACTTCACCGCTAAGGGTCAGCGTTTCTCCAGCGTACTCGGCCGGATCTTCTTCGACTTCTTCAACGGCATCATCCATTTCCGGTTGACCTTCAACTTGTGCCGTTTGGTCGATGTCGCCGCAGGCGGCTAGCATCAGTGCTAAACCCATGGCGGTGGCGGTTCCAGTGCGGAAGAAATAGCGTTTCATAAAAATCTCCTGTTGTGGTTTGCAAATGTAGGGTCTCGTTAGGGGAGAAAACGTTACAATGTCGATTCGTCAATGACAAATGTCGATTCGGCAACGATGACGGGTCGTCCCTCGTATTCGGCTTCCATTTCCCGTTGTAAATCTAAGTCCCAAGTCAGATCGTATTCGGTTTCGATTTCGCGCCAAACGAACTGACGAACTTCTCCAGTTAGGCGAACTTCTTGCCCTTCGTAGATGGGTTCGTATTCGGGATCGACACCAATGACAAGGATCTCGTCGTCATTAAAGAGTTCGCCCGTTTCTTCGAGAACGAAGGTATCGGGGCCGTAAATCTCTTCGACTTCACCTTCGACAACTACTTCTCGACCGATATAAGAAGCAGTCTCTTCTTCGACTTCTTCAACCCGTTCTTCAGCCGCGTCGAAATCGCCAACACCAGGTTCGGCATCGATCGCGTCGGTGTCGCTACAAGCAGGAAGCAGCAAAGCCAGGCCGATCGTGGCGATCGATCCGACTCTAAAAATATGGCGATCGGGGTATCTCATGCAGACTTCCTCCGTTTATGACTTCGAGAGTAATGAGTTAGCGAAATAGTAAAATTTGCCAACCGCGACTATTCCTTAATCTAAAGGGTTATGTACGGTGTTTCATCCTCCCAAAGATACAAGCTATTGAATCCGAGAGTCGTCCTGACAAAACAACGGCGATCGCGCCATCGGCAACCCCGTTGGCGTACAGTTGCTAACGTTTCTCTATTTCTATAAATAACGAAATTTGCAGGGGACTTCCTCTATCTCGCGAAAGAGTCTGTCTCTCTCTAAAGGGGGAATTGAGGGGATGGGGAGAGGGGGGGACAAGGGGACAAGGGGACAAGGAGAAGGGGGGATCGGTGTCCAGTTAAATCCTTGTACCCTCCCTAAAACCTAAAACCTAACCCCTAACCCCTAACCCCTAATACCTAATACCTAACCCCTAAACCCTAACCCCTAATACCTAACCCCTAATACCTAATACCTAAAACCTAAAACCTAAAACCTAATACCTAATACCTAATACCTAATACCTAAAACCTAATACCTAATACCTCAATCCAGATTGCGAGGTGAAGAAAGATCTCCACCTCACAAGCGATCGCGATTTTAGCTGCGATCTTTAAAGGAATTGAGCCACTCGCGGACTTGTTCGCCTGCGACTTCGCGGCCGCCCAGACCGAAGGCCAGAGCGATCGCCACTGCAAACGCACCTAAAAGCAACCCAAAGGCTAGGTTAACCGTACTGGGTGCAATGCCAATTTGCTGCAACGCCATGGCCGAAACCAAAATAATAATGGCGACGCGAGCAGATTGTCCCAAAAAGCGGGAGTTAGAGGTATTGGTGCTGACGATTAGGTTAAAGACCAAATTCGCCAAATACAGGCCGACACCAAAGACTAAAGCCCCGACAATGACCCGGCCCAAAATAGCCAGCAAACCTGCAACAATCAGCTTCAGGGCTTCAAATTGCAAGACTTCAACGGCCGCGATCGCCCCAAACAAAACGATCGCGATTAAGACGATAATGCCCACCACTTCCGAAGGAGTGCGAGTCGTCATCGAGGGAGTCGGCGACGCAGGGGGAGTCGTCGTCGAGGTCGATCCGGGAATGGTATCGCCGTAAGCCGTCGTCGGCGGCGTTTCGTCTCGCTTCGGCGAGGGCAAACCCAAGGCCGAGAAGATGTTGTTAAAACCGACACTGGTGAGAATGTCGGTGACGAAATCAGCCACGTAGCGACCGATAACGAAGAAGATGACCAAAATCGCTGCCGCCGTAAAGATTTGCGGGGCCACAGTGAGGATGTCGTTAAGCATCGCCGTAGCGGGCTCGGAGATGGCTTCGATCTGTAACGTCTCCAATGCTTGGATGGCAAACAGAATCAGAATGAAAACGTAGACGATCGTCCCGATAATGCCCGATAGGGAGGTAGTGGGGCTGGTTTGCCGCAGTCCCACTTTTTCACCAATGCGATCGGTGCCGACAGCCGCCAGTAAGTTGGTGGTGATGCCGCGCACGACACGAGCTACCAACCAGCCAATAATGCCGATAATGACAGCCCCGGCGACGTTAGGCAAGTAGTTGAGAATTTCGGCAACGAGTTCCTGGATCGGCTGCAAGAGTCCATCTTGACCCAACGCACCCAAGATGTTGGGCAAGAAGAGCAAGAAAATGAACCAGTATAGGGCGTTAGCCAGGGTTTCGTTGACCACAAAGGGGCTGCTACCCCCAGTTTGTTCGGCCAGGCGATCGTCGAGGCGAAAGCGCTCTAAGCCTCGCGTGACCAGCAGTTTGACCGCCGTTGCCAGTACCCAAGCCAAGGCCAGCCAAAGCAAGGCCGCACCGATTTTCGGGAGGGCATCGAAGATCTGCTCTAAAAAGCTGGTGATCGGCGTGGAGACGATTTCCAGTTCTAGGGCATTGAGAAATGCTACCAGACCCAGCAACATCACCAACCAGTAGGCGATGGATGCCGTCCATTTCTCGATGGGGAATTCGTCGGAGCCTTGGGCGTTCCCCGTCACCCACGCGGCAATTTTGTTATCGATGCTGGTGCGGTTGAGAATTCCCCGCACGACAGCAGCAACAATGGTGGCCCCAATCCAAAATAAGATCAAAATCCCGACGGCTTTGAGCAAATTGAGAACGGTCGCTCCCGCTTCGCCGTCAAAAAAATTTCTGACAGGAGCCACTGGATCCTGGGCGATTAACGGCGGTAGTGACAGGGCACTCCAACCGGGAATCGCGCTTATTGGCAAAATTTCGTTCATAGTCAGTGTTCTATCGTTTAAAATCTTCCAACAGCACTGCCATCAGCAGCACTCGGTCTTACTCTAGTGTTTTTAGAGGGACAAACACAATATTTCGACAGATGGAAGCTGCGAATAGGGTCGGCGTGGGGGTGTTCCCCCTACAGTTCTAACGCCAGTTGCACGTAAGGGTTGTCCAGATCGCTAACGAGACAATCCGATCGCCCCCAAGCGGCGATCGCGCTTTCGGAGAGTCCCGGTAGGGCCCGATCGACGTTGAGCCAGTGTTGAAACACGCGATCGCGATCGTCGTCAGGACAGTTTAGTTGATAGACGCGAATGTACTTTTTGTCAACCCGCTCGCGACGTAAATTGACTAAGCCACAGGCAATTTTATCGAGGAAGCGGCGCAAAATGACAATTGGGGTCGAATTTTTCGCTAAACCAATACCGACGATGGTCTTAATTTGCGATCGATGTTCGAGTGCCATTTTGGCCATGGCTTGCAAATCTGCATCGGTATTTCGCAGTTCTCGCTGCGGATATTCGAGCAGTACCGGAAGGCCGAGAACGTCTAATACGCTGACGATCGCCCCTAATTGCGATCGGTTGAAATCCGGCTGAAACAGTTGTCCTTGGCGAGTACAAGCGCGAGCCATGCGCCGATCGCGATCGCCTAAAAACGGTCGTCCCACTGTCAAAAAATAATGCAGTCGCAAGGCTTCGTACCAACCGCGATCGTCTTGTTCGATCGTAGAAATCGTTACTGGAATACCGTAGCGGCGTTGTAACTCATATTTTCGCAGCGATCGTCGTTCTTCTTCAGTTTTGACCATCTTTTTGCGAAGCGATCGATACTGGCGTTGGTGCAAATCTGGGGCTTTGACGATCGCCTGACATTCGGCTAAATAATTGCAGGTTTGTACCGCAGTAATGGCATCGGTTAGGGTTTCTTTTTTGCTAGAGTTTGGAGTTGCAACCTCCGTGCCTGCTTCGACAATTTGATGCCCTTCCGTTGCTAATTGAGCCGCGATCGTCTCTCGATAGCAAGACATTCCCGCATTCAAACGCACTGCGATTTTTGCCCAACACAGCAGCGACTCGGCTTGGAAACCAACATCAAAATCATCCAATGTCGATAGATCGGACTGTTGCAACAACCGAATATTCGTTTGGGTTAATTGCTGCCCCGAACTCATTAAATCAGGAATGGAACTCGAACCATTTCCCACTTGGTTAAATCCTCGCGTTGCCGCCCACAAATAGCGCGGAACCGTATCCCGAACTCGGGCGAGAGATTGGCGAACGCTGCTGTCAGATTGGATACCATTGGCGATGCACCAAACCGAGGTAAAATGTCCTTTAATATCGATGCTGACTCCGGTTTCAATGGCGGGGCTGGCTAAAACCATGTCGTATTCCCCGAGTAGGGGTGCTTCGCGAAGCACCCCTACACTATTTGAAAAAACCCCTATATTATTTAAATAACTAATGCAACCGCAAGCGGGATGTTCGGGATCGGCAATGGATTCGCCATCGATACGAAGAATTTTTAGATCGGGAAATTGTTGCTGAAAATAGGCTTCAAGCGATCGCGTACTCCAGCGACTCTTTAACTTTTGCGCCGACAGACAGACAAAGGGTTTGCCCCCCTCTTTGATATGGCGTTCGAGATCTTTTACCAGTCGCCGAGGCGTAGTGTCGTCGTAGTGGTAAACTGGCCAAGATTGCGTCTCGTCGGGTTTCCAAGTATTGTCAATAATATAAGGAGATGTTTTGACTCCCGCCAGTGCGGTTAAATAGTCGATGGAGATGTCAGACAGATCCGCATCGGCAATAACCACTCGCCCGCGAGAAGCGATCGTCTGCTGCATCAAGGTTTTCAAACTCTTGAGAATGGCGACGCGGTTTTGGCGGCAAGTATCGCCATTCAATGCGTGCCACAACACCTGTTCGATTTCGTCGATGACGACGAGGGCATCTTGCCAGTCGTAGGGGTTGAATTGCAGTTGGGAATTGGCGTGCAGCGAATCGATACAGAGTCCCATTCCCTTGCTACTTGGCTCTACCGGGTAACACTCTTGAGAAGGTTCTACCTTTATTTTAGTCCCAGAGTAATCCTGATGCGAAGATACCTCTACGGTCTTCCTTTTTGAATTCTGAATTCTGAATTCTGAATTCAGAAGGGGTAAACCCCGATAGGAAATACCAAACCGCCGACACAACGACTCGACTAACTGGACTCGATGCCCGATAACCAGGACTTTTTGCCCGGAAGCGATCGCGCCTTTTACCACCTGCGAAATCCATTCAGTTTTGCCCGTTCCTTTGGGCGATCGCACTGCGACTAACCGAGGGCGATCGGGAATGGCGATCGTCGGTAAATAGCGATGACATAGGGGTACGTCAGCAGGATAGGTAAGTTGCGCGTGACTGTTGGCTTTCCAAGTCTCGAAAGGAAGGGCAGTTTCATAGGCGCGATCGAAGGCTTCTCGCCCGCAATTAGCGATGAAGTCATCGACTCCTTTCCCCTGCTGTACTTCCCAAGCGACAATGCGAACCTGGGATCCGGCTTCTCCTAACAAGTAACCCAAGCGGCGAATGGCAGAATTGACGGCACGAATTGTTTGCGGTTTGTTGTCGCGATCGAAGACAATATAGATAGGACGGTTGGGAACGGCGAAGACTTGCAGTTGCGGAATTAGATGCGATTTGCCGATGCGGTTTCCCCATTCATCTTTGGGCGATCGATAACCATTGTGTACCCCCGGAAGGGCGACGGCGGCGTATCCTGCACTCAACAAGGATCCCGCTTTTTTCGCCCCTTCGGTGATGCAGAGGGGCACTTGGGGATGGCGGACGATCCATTGCCAAAAACCGCCATCCGGTTGGCTGGAGTCAATTTCAGCGCGATCGAACGCCACGCCAGCGCGATCGGCGATCGCTTCCCACAGGTGAGGCGGAACCCGCAAGGCGAACAACCCGGTACTGGCTTTGGGGGGATGTTCGTATTTGATCGGCTTACCGCGATCGTTGGTTCGGGGGCGATCGGGTTTGAAACAACCCCATAAATCCGGTTCCCCAGCGAGTACGTCTACGCCGGAACACCACCAGCCCCCGGCTTCGATATGCTGGTAGCGACGCAGCATGGAAGTCCGCAACCGACCGTCGTTACGGCGAGAGAGAGCGCTAGAATAGAACAAGCAATCGTAAGCGGCCGTACCGTCGGTGGCCACGACGTTGAGGCGCGTCAGTTCTTCGTCAACACCGCTATCGGCCCATTCTTTTAAGTACGTCACTTTGTTTGGTTCTAGCATAGACACTCCCTGGGGCGCGAGTCACCCTCGTTCCCCCGTTTCGTTCTGGGAGAATCTAGCATACACCATATATGGGGGGTAAATGGAAAATTTTTATACGAATCGCTAAATCTGGGGGCAGGTGGGGGCGATCGGCACTTGACCGGACCGGTGTTAGCCAAAGGCATCAATTCCTACTGTATTATTGCGTATCTCGATATCCTCATGCACGTCTTTTCAGTATCTTAAAATCGTCTTCCTCTTGAAATCTGCCCACTTGAAGAGGATATTTTTCTCAAAAGAGTTGCAATAATTCAAAATATATGTTATCGTAAAATAAATGTAAATAATACCCAGACACAATAAAATGGTAAATCAATATTATTCTACTAAGCAGTTAAGCCTAATAGAAATGAAAACGCCTAAAGAAATTTTTCGAGACCTTCGTAACTATTTAGCAGGTCAATTAGTTGGTGCGACTCGCGATGAAATTCTCTTAGATGAAATTTTAAAGTGTTTGTTTTGTAAGTTATATATTGAGATGGGTCTTGCATCTGTCCCTGGCAGTCATCTCAATACAGAAGAATTTTCCCTATTTATTAAAGATATTTTTCTGAAAATCAAAAAGGATTTTCCAGATATTTACGAGCCTCAGTCTAAAATTATTCTAAATGATAGAGCGATCGGTAAAATTATATTTGATTGCTCCTTTTCAATGATTGATTCAAGAACCGATGTTATTGGAGATGTATTTGAAGTTTTTGTAGGCAGCGAATCTAAAAGTCGATCTGGCCAGTTTTTTACTCCTCGATCTGTGACCGATCTATTAGTAGAAGCTCTTGCTCCACAACCAGAAGAGTGTATTATCGATCCAGCTTGTGGTGCTGGCGGCTTTTTAAACTCAGTAGTTCGCTATTGGCTCAATCAAGATATCGATCGCAGCGAAATTACCGATATCATTAAAGAAAATTTATTTGGAATTGACAAGGACGCATATCTAGCTAATCTAGCTAAACTTCACATCTCGTTACTAACAGGTGGACATCCCAATATTTTATGTGGTGATAGTCTTGCCTTAAAAGATAATTTGCCTGTAGTTCAAGATAAACTCGATCGTGGGGGATTCGATGTTGTTTTTGCCAATCCACCTTTTGGTAGTCGGATTGTCGCTGCCGATACTGATGTTTTACACAAGTTTAAGTTAGCTCGAAAATGGAAGTATTATTCTGATTTAGGTAAATGGTTGCCAACGAACGATATAAAAATCAGAGTTCCTCCACAGGTTCTCTTTGTTGAACGATGCCTGTCTTTACTAAAGGAGGGTGGAAGAATGGGAATTATTCTTCCTGAAAGTCTTTTGTCCAATAAATCTTACCGATATATTGTTCAATATCTTTTAGAGAAAACAAAAATAAAAGCTGTTATCGGAATGCCAGAAGCATTATTTAAAACTTCTGGTAAAGGCGGCACTCACACAAAAACCTGTATTCTTATTGCTGAAAAAACCAACTGTAATCTCAAAACAAATTATAAAATTTTCATGGCCGAAGCTAAGTGGTGCGGTCAAGATTCTCGAGCAAGAAATATTTCTAAAAATGATTTGCCTGAAATTAAAGAAAATTTAATAAATGCTAGTAACAATTCCTCTTGGAAAGAATCGCACTTGGGCTTTTCGATCGACAGTGAAACAATAAAAACGAATGTGTTATGTCCGAGATATTACGACCCCGGCGTTTCTGGCAGTTTAAAATCCTTAGAAAAAACTCACGATCTGTTCGTTTTTGGGGAACTTATCGATCGAGGAATTATCAAAGTAGCAACAGGGGATGAATTGGGTAAAATGGCCTATGGGACGGGTGATATTCCCTTTATTCGCACCTCAGATATCAGTAATTGGGAACTAAAAGCAGATCCCAAACATGGCGTAAGCCGAGAAATATTTGAATCCATGCGAGTCAAGCAAGACGTTCGCATGAATGATATCTTAATGGTCAAAGATGGCACATACTTGATTGGTACTTGTGCAATTGTCACAGAGTACGATCTCGAAATTGTTTATCAAAGCCATCTTTACAAAATTCGAGTACTTCCTAACAAAATCGATTTAAATCCATTCTTGTTGTTGGCGGTTCTAAGTTCCCCTATCGTACATCGTCAAATTAAATCAAAACAATTTACCCAAGATATTATTGATAGTCTTGGGGAACGGCTTCACGAATTAGTATTGCCCATTCCTAAGTCTGGAGAACTTCGTGACGAAATTACAGAAATGGTAAAAACAGTCATTAAAGATCGTGTTGAAGCAAGAGAATTGGCAAAAAAAGCTAGGTTAGCTGTTGCTGGGTTGTAATTAAATCAATCCTTCATTTTCATAGTTACGACCGATCTGTTTTAGTAATTTTTTAACTTCGTCTAGACTCATGCTTCCTTGAATTCTATTACCGTCAGCAGAAATCCAACTTACATTTTCTGGAGTATGACCGGAAAATGTACTTTTAGAATCGTTGAGCTTTAGGGGATTGAGATGACCAACTTGAAAATTTGATTTGCCATGAATCGGATTCATCAATTCGTCCTTAAACTCTTGAAAAGATATTCGTTCCAGGGTAATAGGACAGCGAAATACTTGCATTTCTTTGGGAAGAATTTCCTCATTTTGAAGAATACTTTTTGAGTCTTCTGGAAATCCATCAAAAGAGCATATTTGTGTAATCAGTTGGTACTCAATAGCAAGACAGACACGCCTGAGAGCAAAATGAACTGATTGAGGATGAACTTCCCAGCGTTTTTCTCGATTTGTTTTATATTTACCCGTTTGGACGCGATCGGTTAGATAAGTTTTAACTTTAATTTTGTCATTGATAACCTTTTTAAAAAATTCCGGTTCGGGGCTAGTATCAGCATGACACAGAAACTTCCTCAACTTGAGAGTTCGCACAATTTTCTCATCTGCGACCCAACCAATATTTTCTCGACGGTGAATTCTTGAATCAATATTGTTCTTCTCAAAGCCTTTGGTGCTTAAGTAATCAATAGGGAGTTCGTAAGGCAGCATAGAATAGTTGAAAAATAAATTAAGAATTTCAACATTATTCGAGCTTTTTAGCCAAGTTTTTGCTAAATCTGCAATTAAGTATCGAGCAATCTCTAAACATTCTTCAAAAGAGGTCTGCCGACAATCTTGGTTTAGCTGCGAGCACCAGCGAGTCTGAAACTTAGTTGTTTCAACACCAGGTAACTTAACTAATTCGATTAGAAAGGCATGGCGTAAAATTCCATAAAAAAGTTTCGTACATTTACTTTTGTTAAAAATATTTTTCAAATCGTCAATATGGGGCTTGACAGAATTGCGATTAGCAAACAGTGGCCAAACACGATCGTAAAATGTTTTCATATGAAAACGATCTAAAGCAATAAGCTGTTCGATGGTTTCTCTCATCTTATTCTCCTAAGTTTGCTCTAAGACAGAATCCAACTCTGACACAAAATCACTCAAGGATATGTTGAGTGTATTACACCAAGCCTTGAGTTCAATAACATCGAGCCTTCGTTCGCCACGCTCGCACTTACTGATAAAAGATTGAGTTGTTTGAAGGCGTTCGGCAACTTGCTCCTGGGTAAAACCCAGATGCTTGCGCTTTTCACGAAGAAGCGTTAGAAATCGCTTGTAATCACTAGAAAAGAGAGACTTTTGCATATCCCTCCAGTTTCTCTATCTGAAGGATAAAGTCAAGTTTGCTATATTCCAAAATCGACTATTTTCGGTAATTGCCCCAACTGAGCCCGATCGTCCTACAATAGAGAATCAGCATCTCCCGCGTCTGGCTATGACCGATAACCGCCTCTGGATCTACGACACCACCCTGCGCGACGGCGCACAAGCCGAGGGACTCTCATTTTCCCTCGAGGATAAACTGCGCGTCGCCCGCGCCCTCGATCGCCTGGGAGTTCCCTTTATTGAAGGTGGCTGGCCGGAAACCAACTCCAATAGAAGTAGCCTTTGAGTCTAAACAGGGAAAGCATGGAAATTGCTACTCGCATTACTGAAGAACAAGCTAAGAAATTAGCGTTTATCCAAGACAGAACGGAACAAAGTTTAGATGAGGTTTTGGCATCTGCGATCGATCGCTATTACGAACAAGTTTCCCTCCCGAAGCGCGATCGCCTAGAGAAATTGAGTCAACTGGGTTTTATTGGGTGTATTGAAGCCGATCCCGATCTCGCTGAAAATTCAGAATCTATTCTAATGCAAGAAATCCAAGTCAACGAAGAATGATTATTGTCGATACAGGCTTTTGGATCGCACTTGTCAATAAAAACGATCGCTACCATGAAGCTGCCAAGAAAAAGTTAGGTCAATATGACGAACCTCTGATTACCACCTGGTGTGTCGTTAGTAGGGACGATCGCAGCGATCGCTCCTATATCCTATAATCAGGTCAACTAAGCATCCGGATCGATACCTAACTCTCTCAACCGTGCTGCTAGTCGATCGGCTCCTTTGCTTTCTAACTCTTTTTCTTGCTGTTCGCGATCGGCTCGTTCTCGTTCCCGCACTCGTTCTCGCTCCGACTCCTCGGGACTGCGAAGATATTCGCCCGATCGAGGATTGAAAAAGCGCAAGCGACCATCAGTCAATAATCGTATCTCTAATCCCAAGACTTGGGAAGATAAAGACAGCGTTCCATCTTCTAAACGGTTGGGGATGAGATCTGCATAAGCGTTTCCAATTAAACGCCGTCCCTTGAGTGCGGGTGCGAGATAATCGCCAGTGGGGTCGTACTGAAAATATTCCGATACACCCATTTTCGCGTAGGTGTCTGGTTTTTCCTCTTCGTCTCGACAGAGCGGCAAGCGTTTACCGATAATGAATTTGGGGGCTTGTATCCATGATATTTTTGGTCAGTTGTTGGTAAAATTCGGTCATCAAAACCGCCGTCGCATCGTCGCCAATATTACGACATGGTAGTGCGATCGCCCCAACTGCGCCCGATCGCCTTACAATAGAGAATCAGCATCTCCCGCGTCTACCCATGACCGATAACCGCCTCTGGATCTACGACACCACCCTGCGCGATGGCGCGCAAGCCGAGGGACTCTCGTTTTCCCTCGAGGATAAACTGCGCGTCGCCCGCGCCCTCGATCGCCTGGGAGTGCCCTTTATTGAAGGTGGCTGGCCGGGAGCCAACCCCAAAGACGTACAATTTTTTTGGCACTTGCAAGAACAACCCCTCGAACGTGCCGAAGTTGTGGCTTTCTGTTCCACGCGGCGGGCGGGCAAGCGAGCGGCTGACGATCCTCTCCTGAAAGCGATTTTGGCGGCTCGGACGCGCTGGGTGACAATTTTCGGGAAATCCTGGGATTTGCACGTGACAGAAGGGTTGAAGACGACGCTGGATGAGAATTTGGCCGCCATCCGCGATACCCTGGAATTTTTGCGATCGCAGGGTCGCCGGGTTGTTTACGATGCCGAACATTGGTTCGATGGCTACAAGCGTAACCGGGAGTACGCGATCGCCACGCTACAAACCGCCGCCAACGCCGGGGCGGAGTGGTTGACTCTCTGCGATACCAACGGCGGCACGTTACCGCACGAAATCGGGGCGATCGTCCGCGAAACCCGCGCCGCGTTAGGGAAAGATGCCCCACCCCTGGGCATTCACACCCACAACGACTCGGATACGGCTGTTGCTAACGCGATCGCCGCCGTGTTAGAAGGGGCGACAATGGTGCAAGGAACCTTCAACGGATATGGGGAACGCTGCGGCAATGCTAACCTTTGCTCGTTAATTGCCAACTTGCAACTCAAACTCGGTTACGAGTGCATTGACGATTTGGTTGGGCTAACCGAAACCAGCCGATTTGTGAGCGAGGTTGCCAACTTAGCCCCCAACGATCGCGCCCCCTTTGTCGGGCGATCGGCCTTTGCCCATAAAGGCGGAATTCACGTCAGCGCCGTGCGTCGCAACCCCTTAACTTACGAACATATCGAACCGGAACGAGTGGGCAATATTCGCCGCATTGTCATCTCCGATCAGTCGGGAACCAGCAACATTTTAGAAAAAGCTGGCAATTTCGGCATCAAGTTGGAAAAAGGCGATCCGGCGGCGCGAGAAATTTTAGAACGATTGAAAGTTCTCGAACATCAAGGGTATGAATTTGAAGCAGCCGAAGCCAGCTTCGAGATCTTGATGCGCGATGTGTTAGAACAGCGTCAGCACTTTTTTAATATTGTCGGTTTTTGGGTCAACTGTAACAGCGAACGCGATTTAGCTGCAAGCCAATCGCTGGCAACCGTAAAAGTGCGCGTTGGCGAGACAGAAATCCTCGAAGCGGCCGAAGGCAACGGCCCGGTTTCGGCATTAGATGCGGCGTTGCGTAAAGCCTTACAAGGGTCTTACCCACAAATCGCCAATTTTCAATTAGTTGATTACAAAGTTCGTATTCTCGACAGCACAACGGGAACTTCCGCTAAAACTCGCGTGTTAGTTGAGATGTCGGACGGACACCAACGCTGGACGACGGTGGGCGTTTCCGCTAATATTATCGATGCTTCCTATCGCGCCGTTGTCGAAGGATTGGAGTATGGTTTGATGGCAAGCAAACCTGCATCGCTGTTGTCCGTCGGTAATGGGTAATGAGATACGAGGTATGAGGTATGAGGTATGAGGTATGAGGTGTGAGGTGTGAGGTACGAGGTTTTAAGGATGGATGAAGGATGAATAGTGATTTCTCCTTGTCTCCTTGTCTCCCCCTCCCCCCAATCCCCTAATTCCCCAATCCCCTCGGCATGGTAGAATCCGGTCATGTCATGCGTAAGGGCTACCGGGATGTACGACTTTCTCGAGCAACTCGATCTGACTCGCCAAGCGATCGAGCATCATCGCAGCGAACCGGAGGTGGAACTTCATATTGCCAGCAGCTTGGTGGAAATTCCCACAGACAATATTTTAGAATACTTTTTTTTAGTGGGTTTCGCCCTCGAACCGTTGGTGCTGCCCGTGAGCGGATCGTACCAGCAAGCGCTACAGTTTGCCAAGGAAAGTATCTGGAACGACTTCAAACCGATTATGATTATGGGGATTTTGTATAGTGAGGAAGTTATCGACTATGCAACGTTAGGCGATCGCTTTGGCGTGCCCGATTTTTTAGCATTAGAAGAAATTGTCGATCGCTTTCGTCAAGAATTTGGTGGGGGAATTATGTTCGTTCCCATGGCATTTTTATGGACAGCTTGTTCGGTACGGTTGCATCGCCAACAACAGCAGCGATCGCAAGTTGTTAGGGATTAGGTTTTAGGTTTGAGGCAGGGCTTGCTTTAGAAGTCTGTAACCCTCTCCATGCAAGAGTTTTAGCCGTTTTCGCCCCCAAAATCCGGGGGGAAATTGGCCGGTTGTGGCAACCCAGCGACCATCAATAGAGGCGTACAGCCTCCCAGTTGGCTGCCAGGGAGTTATTCAGCAAGCCCTACTTTATCGTGGTGTTACAACTTCACTTCAATGTCCACACCCGCAGGCAAATCCAGCTTCATCAACCCGTCCACCGTTTTAGACGACGGTTGGTAAATATCGATGATGCGGCGGTGGGTGCGGGTTTCAAAATGCTCGCGCGAGTCTTTGTCGATGTGGGGCGATCGTAACAAGCAGTAGACGCGGCGTTTCGTCGGTAGAGGGATCGGGCCGACAGGCGTGGCCCCGGTACGGTTGGCCGTATCGACGATCTTGTCGCAAGACGTATCGAGCAAGCGGCGATCGAAGGCCCGCAGGCGAATGCGAATTTTTTGCTGCTGGAGAGTTGCCATAATCTGAAGTTGTCAAGGTTCCGGTGGGTAAGGACAGCAGAGGGCGCAAATTGCGCCCTCTGCCCAGCGATTCAGTTGAGTTTGGGTTTATTTGACGATCTTGGTCACTACGCCCGCACCCACAGTGCGCCCGCCTTCGCGGATGGCGAAGCGCATCCCCTGTTCGACGGCGACGGGGTTGATCAGTTCGACGGTCATTTTTACCCGGTCTCCGGGCATGACCATTTCCGCCGCACTGCCATCGTCAGCCGTAAAGGCCGCGATCGTCCCAGTCACGTCAGTGGTACGGACGTAGAACTGGGGGCGATAGCCGGGGAAAAACGGCGTGTGCCGGCCCCCTTCTTCCTTCTTGAGGATGTACACCTCAGACTCGAACTGAGTGTGAGGGTTGATGGACTTGGGTTTGGCAATCACCATCCCCCGTTCGATATCGTCTTTTTGGATCCCGCGCAGCAGGATACCCACGTTGTCGCCAGCCAACCCTTCCTCGAGGGTTTTCTGGAACATTTCTACCCCAGTCACCGTGGTCGATCGCGTATCTTTGATGCCCACGATCTCGACGGTTTCGCCCACTTTGACTTTACCGCGTTCGATCCGTCCGGTGGCCACAGTTCCCCGTCCGGTAATCGAGAAGACATCCTCAACCGCCATCAAGAAGGGTTTGTCCACTTCTCGTTCGGGGGTGGGAATGTATTCGTCCACCGAAGCCATCAAATCCTTGATTTTTTGCTTCTGGTCGGCATCCCCTTCTAGGGCTTGCAACGCCGAACCGATGGCGATCGGGATGTCATCGCCGGGGAACTCGTACTCGCTAAGCAGTTCGCGGACTTCGAGTTCCACGAGCTCGAGCAGTTCTTCGTCGTCAACTTGGTCGGCTTTGTTCAAGAATACGACAATGTTGGGAACCCCAACCTGCCTGGCCAGCAGGATGTGCTCGCGAGTTTGGGGCATGGGGCCGTCAGCAGCCGAGACCACCAAAATCGCGCCGTCCATTTGTGCTGCCCCCGTGATCATGTTTTTCACGTAGTCAGCGTGGCCGGGGCAATCGACGTGGGCGTAGTGGCGGTTTTCCGTTTCGTATTCCACGTGGGCCGTGTTGATGGTAATTCCCCGTGCCTTTTCTTCGGGAGCCGCATCGATATCGGCGTAGGTTTTGGCTTTACCCGTACCTGCTTCTGCCAAGATCGTGGCGATCGCGGCGGTTAGGGTCGTTTTGCCGTGATCGACGTGACCGATGGTGCCGATGTTGGCGTGGGGTTTGTTGCGTTCAAATTTTGCGCGTGCCATATTGTCTGCTGTCGGTTAAGCGTTCCCTTGGTTTTTAGCAATGATGTCTTCAGCGACGCTGCGAGGCACTTCCTCGTAGTGGCTGAATTCCATCGAAAAGATACCCCGTCCTTGGGTTTTAGACCGGATATCGGTGGCGTAGCCAAACATTTCTGCCAGAGGAACTTTGGCAGTCACTTTGGCTAGTCCTTCCTCGGTTTCTTGACCTTCAATCTGCCCGCGACGGGAGTTGAGGTCGCCGATGACGTTGCCGATGAAGTCCTCGGGAACTTCGACTTCGACTTTCATCATCGGTTCGAGCAAGGCCGGCGAGGCTTTTTTGGCCCCGTCTTTAATGGCCATAGATCCGGCGATCTTAAAGGCCATTTCGCTCGAGTCTACGTCGTGGTACGACCCATCGATTAATGTCGCTTTGACATCAATCAGGGGATAACCCGCTAGGATACCACCTTCGCAGGCTTCTTTCATGCCGTCTGCGGCCGGGTTGATATATTCTTTCGGTACCGAACCGCCGACAATTTTGGAGACAAATTCAAAGCCGCTTCCGGTTTCGCCGGGTTCGAGATTGATGACGACGTGGCCGTACTGACCTTTACCACCGCTTTGGCGAATGAATTTACCTTCAACTTGGACGCTTTTGCGAATGGTTTCGCGATAGGCCACTTGGGGCGCGCCCACTTCGGCTTCGACTTTGAATTCGCGCAACATCCGATCGACGAGGATCTCTAAGTGCAGTTCTCCCATACCCGCGATCACGGTTTGGTTGGTTTCGGGATCGCTTTGGACGCGGAAGGTGGGATCTTCGTCAGAGAGCGATTGCAGGGCTTTGGAGAGTTTCTCCATGTCGGCCTTGGTTTTGGGCTCCAGGCTATCGCTTCGAACTTCATCTCGGGAATTATCATTCTGCTGGATGGATCTCTGAAGGTTGGTGATTATGTCGAACTTGATGACGGTCAATCCGGAACCATCGTAAAAATGAACATGCGTTCCACACTTCTTGAAACCTACACCGGCAGGGATATCATGGTTCCAAACGAACAGTTCATCACAACACGGTTTGTCAACTGGACACACAACAACATGAAACAGCGCTACTCCATTGAGTTTCAGG
>CAKZKB010000736.1 GCA_937121005.1 uncultured cyanobacterium
CGCAGCACTGGAAATGCTGTTTAGGGGAAACTCTAACGAGGGTTCGAATCCCTCTCTCTCCGTTCTCGGGCGATCGCCTGCAACGCCAAATACGCCGCCCCCCACGCCGGATCCTGGCGCGGGACGATCGCGTTGGCACGGGGGTGGGAGTGCCCCATCAGTTCGCAGTAGCGATCGCGTAAAATGTGACTTCGCCAAACGCCGCCGACTGTGGCAATTTCGATCGCCTCTTGCGGGGAGAATAGGGCCGCGATCGTCGTGGTTGTTGCTAAGTGTAATTCTCGGGCGGCTACGGTGAGAATGTCAATCGCTACGCCATCATTTTCTCGTGCGGCGCGATCGACCAAAAACGACAGCGATGCCATATCCTTGGTTCCCCAACCGCCACGATAGACGAGGGGAATGAGTTCGTCGAGATTTTGCAGTTGTAACTGTTGGCAAACCAAATCTGCAAGCACTGTTTTGGGGGCGCGTCCGTCCCGCGATCGCATTACTGCCTGCAACGCTTTTCTAGCAATATCGTAACCGCTCCCTTCGTCACCGAGCAAATAGCCCCAACCGCCAACCCGGTAAGTGTCGCCTGCGGCATTGCAACCCCAGACAATCGAACCCGTTCCGGCAATAATCGCAATTCCGACTTCTTTTTCCAAACCACCCGCCAAAGCAATCTCGCAGTCGGGTAAAATGGCAATTCCAGAAGGGACGAGCGACCAACGCATCGCTAAAATCGATCGAGACTGCAAGCGATCGATTAAAGAGGCGATCGCGGCTCGATCCTCAGCCCGCCCTGCTCCTGCCAAGCCCAAACCGATACCGTTAATCTCCACATCTGGAAACGACATAACCGCTTTAGAAATCGCTGTTTCAATGGCAAAATACGCCGCTTCTAAACCGACCGTTTGATAGTTGGCGCTGCCCGCTTCCCCGCACCCCAGAATGCGGCGGCGATCGTCCATTAACACCGCGATCGTCTTCGTTCCGCCCCCATCAATCCCTAAAACGTGCATATTTCCCAAACTTGGAACTCGCTGACAACAGAATGAAAGCAAAGGGACGATTGCTGCTTGTAAATTAAAAAGCGACCGTAGCGCTCGTCTCGTTCAAAATCAAAGACGATGGTAGCTAAAAATTCACCATCGGGAACAGTTGCCAGATCCCGATCTGCCGTGTAAGGTGGATGGTAGCGAATTTGAAAATTGACTTGCGGTTGGCGCACAAATCCGAAGGGCGATCGTTTTGCCGATTCTGCATCCAGAAAGGAGACGAACCGAGCCCGATCGCCTGCTAAAACCAAGTGCCCTGCCACCACATTGGGTTGTTGTAGGCGATCGGGACGCACTGCGTAAGTGCTAGAAACTGCCGCTTGCAGCCGCACGGGTTCTCCGCTTGCCAGGGGCGAAACCGATAGCCGCGCGAGTATCGAGAAAAAGAAGATAACTGGTTTCAAAATATGCGATCGACAAGCCATGCCAATTTACCGCATTAAAGCAACAGAGGGGAGTGAGGATGTAGTATCGGCGTTTGCCCAACCCGAAGTGTAGCACTGTCTTCGGAGAAGGGGATAACGGGATCTCGTTGCGGCATTCGGCGATCGCGATTCGCGGGGTTCGCCTCACAGAGCGATCGAGGCGCAATAATTCCTCGATCGAGAGCGGCCGTTCGGTGATACTCTGTAGGATGGCAGATTTTACAGCAGCGTCGCTGTGCGCCAGCCAACTTACCGAATTGTTTAACAGATAGCGCGAGCATGGTCACCACCGCAGAAAAAACCAACACCGGTTATATCACCCAGATCATCGGCCCCGTCGTCGATGCCCGGTTTCCGTCCGGCAAAATGCCCCAGATCTATAATGCCCTCACCGTTTCCGGCAAAAACGCCAAAGGGCAAGATGTCTCCGTCACCTGCGAAGTGCAGCAACTCCTCGGCGACAACCAAGTTCGAGCCGTCGCCATGAGTTCCACCGACGGACTGGTACGGGGTATGGATATCGTCGATACCGGATCGGCAATTAACGTCCCCGTCGGCAAAGCCACCCTGGGTCGAATTTTCAACGTTCTCGGCGAACCCGTAGACGAACAAGGCGACGTGGGGAACGAAGAAACCCGCCCCATTCACCGTAGCGCCCCCAGCCTCACCGAACTGGAAACCAAGCCTTCCATCCAAGAAACCGGGATTAAGGTGGTCGATCTGCTCGCCCCCTACCGTCGCGGCGGTAAAGTCGGCCTGTTCGGCGGTGCGGGTGTGGGTAAAACCGTGATTATCCAAGAACTGATCAACAACATCGCCAAAGCGCACGGTGGCGTATCCGTGTTTGGCGGTGTGGGCGAACGCACCCGCGAAGGAAATGACCTGTACAACGAATTTATGGAATCGAAGGTCATTGATGCTGACAACCTCAGCAACTCGAAAGTGGCCTTGGTGTACGGGCAAATGAACGAGCCCCCTGGAGCCCGGATGCGCGTGGGTCTCTCGGCGCTGACCATGGCCGAATATTTCCGCGATGTCAACAAGCAAGACGTGCTGTTGTTTATCGACAACATCTTCCGCTTCGTGCAAGCGGGTTCGGAAGTGTCGGCGCTGTTGGGACGGATGCCTTCTGCTGTGGGATACCAGCCTACCCTAGCAACGGAAATGGGCGAACTGCAAGAGCGCATCACCTCCACTACCGAAGGTTCGATTACCTCGATTCAAGCAGTTTACGTCCCCGCCGATGACTTGACTGACCCCGCCCCGGCCACGACGTTCGCTCACTTGGACGCGACGACGGTGCTGTCACGGGCCTTGGCTTCTAAAGGAATTTATCCGGCAGTCGATCCGTTAGACTCGGCTTCGACGATGCTGCAACCGGATATCGTTGGTGAAGAACACTACAACACGGCGCGGGAAGTTCAAGCCACGCTACAACGCTATAAAGAGCTCCAAGACATCATCGCCATTTTGGGCTTGGACGAACTGTCTGAGGACGATCGCCTGACAGTAGCCCGCGCCCGCAAGATCGAGCGTTTCTTGTCGCAACCGTTCTTCGTGGCTGAAATCTTTACCGGACTGGCTGGCGAGTACGTCAAACTCGAAGACACCATTAAAGGCTTCCAACGTATCCTTAACGGCGAACTCGACGATCTGCCCGAACAGGCGTTCTACCTGGTGGGTAACATCGATAAGGCGATCGAGAAAGCCGAGAAAATGAAAGCCGAAGCCGAGTAAGTACGGAACGCGCTAAGTCACCAGCCCCCCGGAATCATCCGGGAGGCTAATCCAAAATCCAAAATCTAAAATCTAAAATCGAAATGACCCTAACCGTTCGCGTCATCTCTCCCGATAAAATTGTTTGGGACGCGGCCGCGCAAGAGGTGATTTTGCCCAGTACCACCGGACAATTGGGCATTCTCAGCGGCCACGCTCCTTTGTTGAGCGCCCTGGATACGGGCGTGATGCGAGTTCGCTCTGAAAAAGAATGGGTTCCCATTGCTTTGATGGGCGGCTTTGCTGAAGTGGAAAACAACGAGGTAAAAATTCTCGTCAACGGTGCCGAACGCGGCGACAGTATCGATCGCGATGCGGCTGGCAAAACTTACGAGGAAGCTCGCGATCGCGCTAACAAAGCCGAAAGCAGCGATTCCAAACAAGAAAAAATCCAAGCCCAACAAGCTCTCAAACGCGCCCGCGCCCGCTACCAAGCGGCCGGTGGTAGCGTTTAAGTTGTCATTCTTTCGGCAAACCCGGTTTTTCCTAAGAACCGGGTTTTTCTTACTGACATGACCGCCCAAATTCCCGACTTATTGCGATATCGCGGAATTGAATATGCAGTTTCTCTATTCTCTCAACCTACACTATTCGATCCCGCTATTTTAAAATTGAAACCGAGCATAGTCAGTACGGCGTGCAATCGTGGTTATCAAGCAGTTTTTGCTATTTCTAATTCGCGCTTAGTGCTTGATACGCTTCGCGTTAATCTCCTCAGAGGTTTACGTTACCGTCGGGAAGGGCCGGTTATCAATGGAATTGCTCCGACTGAGCCATCAGAGGAATATAGGTTTTTTAACAATTATTATCAAGGTTTGAATTACCCGATCGACTACACTGGTGGCATATTGATTGCAGATGAATTTATTCGAGAACTCTACGTTCATTTGGGATTTCAGTCTCCATGGAAATATAAAAAGGTTATCGAACTTATTTTTGAGAATGGAATTTTGAAGCATGAATTCGATCGCTCGGAATCCATAGCCCACTTGAGAGAAATAATCCTGGATGCTAATAATAACAGTCCGCTTTCATATCCATTAGCATCTGGCGATCGCGATCGTATTCGCGGCCTTGTCAAACGGATGTTCGAGCGTTTTTATGAGATTGTGTAAGCATTTACAGGTGTTGTTGTAGAGTGGGCATCTTGCCTGCATTTTTCCAGTTTGGGAGCGAGACGCTCCCCTTACTGTACGGTTACTAGAACTAGGGCTAGATCCAGATGCGTTGTAGAGTCTAATACACGCGCAGGACGTAGCTGCCTCGCCCGCTATCGTCGTAAGAATTGACGATAATATAATAGTTACCCGTTTGTGGGAGAGTAATGACGATGCGCGAGTTGGTGTTTCCTTGTACGATATCGTCGTTTTGAGCTATCGACTCTTGGTTGGGATCGACCAAAATTAGGTAAGTATCGAACTCGTTACTTTCGAGATCGATGGTGATTTCTTGTCCGGCTTCTCCGAAAAATTCGTAGCCGTCAATCAAACTGCCATCGGCTGGTAAAACCTCATCGCCATCAGCGAGTTCGCCCCGTTCTTCCAGCAGAAACCCCGTCGTCGGTGGGGGTGTGGGACGATCGTCCACTAGGCTTCCTCCCCCCGTTTGAGCGGCGATTTGGTAAGTTCCCGACTCGCCTGCTTGATAGGAATTGGCCAGCAACAAATACGTGCCGCTTACGGGCAGTCGCAGGTCGATCGCGGCATTCAACTCTCCAGCGCTATCGTCGTCTTCGGCGGCTAATTCGCCGTTGGGGCCTAATAGAATTAAATAGGGATCGATATCGTTGCTTGCCATGACAATGCTAACTTGCTGCCCCGCTTCCCCTTCAAAAATATAGGCATCAAAAAAGCTATTATCGATTTGTAAAACATTATCCCCGCTTTCGAGGCGACCGACGATCGGGGTGTTAAATGCCAGAGGTTCGGGGGGTTTGAGGTCTTCAGAACCTGTCGGACGATCGCGGGCCACTCGCGAAGCCGTTCCGTCTTCAACGGCGGCTAAAAAGGGTAAAACGCGATCGACGGCAATGGCAAACCCAATGCCAATGTTGCCGCTATTTTCACCCGATGTAAAAATAGCCGTATTGACTCCAATTAATTCTCCGTCGGAGTTGAGCAAGGGGCCGCCGGAATTGCCCGGATTGATAGCCGCATCTGTTTGAATCGTACCGCGATTGCTGTCGAGACGGCTAACAATGCCAGTGGTAAATGTATTTTGGAACCCGAAGGGACTGCCAATGGCAAACGCACGCTGGCCGACGCGCACCGGGTCTCGTGCCAGGGGGATCGTCGGTAAATTCCGCGCGTTGCGAATTTGCACGGCTGCCAAGTCCAACCCACCCGCATCGAAGGCAATCACATCTGCGGTCATCCGCCGTTCGTCGGCTAAAATGACGGTGACGGTGCGATCGTCGCCGACAACGTGGGCGTTGGTGATCGCCAAGCCGTCAGGGGTAATAATGCTGCCGCTACCGCTACTCTCGCTGGTTTCGATTTTGATGACGGCGGGACTGGCGGACTCGTAGACGCGAATGTTGGTCTGTTCGTCCGTATTTTGGGCGAGAATAATCGGCTTAGCCGTCGCTTCTACAGGGGCAATCGCGGTTGTCACCACACTGGCGACGATCGCGGCCGTGTTTGCCAAACGGAACAGTCGGGACATGACAACTGAGGGGCGTTTTTTTCTACCATAGCTCGATCGTCCCCCTTTTGACAGACTTTTTAGACAATCAGATCGTCGTCGTTGAGTCGTTTGGGAAATACGGGGACTTGCGGCGGCGGGGGATCGCGGCGATCGGCAATGGTGGC
>CAKZKB010000737.1 GCA_937121005.1 uncultured cyanobacterium
GCAAAAAGTCCCAGCCGTTGGGGGCTTCGCGGGTAGCGCTGGTGGCGGCGGCGACGACATATTTGACGTTGAAACTGCGAATAATCTCCTGACAGCGACTCAAGGCTCCCAAAGCGCGATCGATGGCCTCTGGAGTCAGGTTGCCCGTCTTCGGATCGCGATCGCCCAAGCGTACCGTATCCTTTTCCCGCGTCAAAATCGTAAACGCGCTCAAATCCGACTGTATTTTTACCACCACCATGTGGATGGAGTTGGTGCCGATGTCGATCGCCGCTACAATCGGATCCGACTCAATTTCGGCCGCGATCGCCCCGTTGCCGTTGTCCGCTACACTGACCATTGCTATTCTCGCAATACCGATTCCCCCCCGGCTATCGCCGAGTTGCTTCGATCTTACCGCGACCTGTCGCATTTGGCGGTAGGTGGACGAGATTGGGGCGCGATCGCGGATTTTACTGGCGAAATTCCCCCAACACTACGAGTGAGTGCGTAATTTTACGGTAAGTTTTTGCTTCCCCGTTCGCATTGCAAATTGTAACGTCCGCAGTCGATATTTCCCCGATATTTCGACTACAATCGGTGAAGAAAAGTTGTTCGTCTGCCCCTCGGCCGCTATCCTCCGTCCCTGACTGAGAGTATTTGCTCTACAAGTCTCCTCTTCGACCGAAACAAGAGAAAACAGTTCCTTGCGGCTAGCTTCTACTTCTAACCCGAGGGATTGTGTCTTACTCGTCGTTCATTGTTCGCTGATATGACTGTTGCTACCTCCATTCAAGGCCCGTCTGACTTGCTCGACGTGCGCCGAAAAATCCTCCAACAAACCAACCCGTTGAAAGCTAAGATTCTTATTTTTTCAACGCTTTACCATCGTTTTAGTTTTAGCGAGCTCGACTGGCAAATTCTCAGAGACCAAGATCTAGACAATCTCCTACGACATTTATATTCAACCTATCAAACGCCTTTAGAACTCGAAGAGCGCTTGTTCGACACGGCTCGAAGCAGCGAAGATCCCGATGACGAATCGGAGGTGGCTCGCATTATTTGTAAGTTTCTCAAACCTTGCTACCCGGAAGATGCTGCCGCCGATCGTCCCATTTCTGCCCCTCCCCAAAGCAAACCACCGGAAATTCCCAAAGCTCCGGTTTCTCACCGAGCCGCCCTAAAAAATATTAACCCAGAAGACGAGGCGACGTTAGTTTTAGATTACGCTCGCGATGAAATTTCGATGGCCGAAAATGATGAGGAGGAAGACGACGATCGCTCCGGGATTTTTGAACCCGAAGATGGCCCCGAAATTAGTGTTATTTTAGAACAAACCACCGTTCCCGAACTGCGAGAGCGACAAGGGGACGATCGGGCTGTTTCCTCCGAAGATCCAGAAATTACCGAAGACATCGAAACAACGATGGATATGGAAGCCGAGGATCCCGAAATTAGCGATGTCGATCTGCCTTCAGAAGCGACTCCAGAAGTCCAGAAAGCAGCAGAACCACCTCCCAAACCGCAACCCGCTCCCTCCCCAACCGTTGGCTCGATATTTAGCATTGCCAACTCTCTAAAGCAAAATTTGAGTTGGGAAGAAGAAGTCAAACGCTTGGTCGAAGATGGTGCGAAAACCGTGCTCGGAACGATCGAAAGTACGATCGAAAATTTAGAAATTGCTCTAGAAGAAAAGCTCGATCGTTTCGACGAGTCCGAGCGATTTACCAGAAAACACCGCGCCATGGCAGACTTGATGGTGCTGTTGCAAGGCAACCTCGATCGCATGAATGCAGTCCTCGATCGCATGGCTCCGCAACCCGAACCGGAACCGGAACCGGAACCGGAGAAACCACCAAACGAACCACCGAAACCGGAGGTAAAAACCTCTACCAACAGCAAACTGGAAAAAGCCAAACAACTGGCTCGCAAAGGTCACTCCAAAGCGATCGCTACCTTGCTGGCGCGAGACTTAAAAGGACGCGGCATTCATCCCATTGTCACCCTCAAAGGAAAATGCTTGCATCTGATTTTAGAGTCGGAAAAACCCTTAAGCCAAAAGAAAATTGTCACCTTCGTGCGCGGCTGGGTGGGGGATTTAACTCCTGAAGGTATGGCAACGGTGAAGGTTTACGGCAGAGCGATCGGGCAAAAAAACCCGGACTGGAGCGAAGGGTTCGACCTGTAAGCTACAATTAAAAAATTACAATCAAAAAACGATTGGGGTCAAAACAACCAACATGAGTGCTAAAGAACTTGTCGATCGCTACGCTGCCGGAGAAACCGATTTTCCCGGTGCTAACCTCCGCAACGCCAACCTCAACGGTGTGGAATTGATGGGGATTAACTTGAGCGGAGCCAACCTGAAAGCCGCCAAGTTGGTTTTGACCTATTTAAGCCGCGTTCGCTTCGATAATGCCAATTTATCTAACACCAAATTGAGCGGAGCCAATCTCAACCAGTGCGATTTACGCAACGCCAACCTCACCGATGCGGATTTGCACGGCGCAACTCTACAAGGAGCCGATCTTCGCAAGGCAAAATTGCAATTTGCCAAACTCCTCGATGCCAATCTCACCGATGCGGATTTGCGTCAAACGGATATGAGTAACGCCTGTTTGCGCGGCGCGTGCTTGCAAGGAGCAAACCTGCGCTACGAAGCGCGAATGTACGAACCCGTGAGCCTGCGCGGAGCCGATTTGCGCGGAGCCGATTTGCGCCATTTAAACTTAGTTTGTGCCGATTTGAGTCGAGCCGATTTGCGCGGAACCAGTTTGCAACAAGTGAACTTCCGAAAAGCCAATTTGAGCGAAGCCAAACTGCACGGAGCCGATTTGCGCGGTGCGGTGATGACAGAAGCGAATTTAACCGATGCGGAGGCGATTCGGACGAATTTTGCCGGGGCGATCGTCGCCAGTGCCAAGTTAGCGCGAGCCAATTTACACGGTGCGTATTTCAAACTAGCAAACTTGTCGCGTTCTGACTTAACTCAAGCCGATTTGAGCAAGGCGGACTTGACGCAAGCTAATTTATTAGAAGCCTTTTTAGCCAAGGTTAATTTTAAGGGCGCGACGCTAATCGAAACCAATTTTTATAATGCCGAACTGGGGTTAGCCAATCTCAAGGGGGCGAATTTGGAGGGCGCAACCATGCCCAATGGCGAAGTTCACGAATGAAGGTTTGTTATCCTTAAGGAAGAAAATCGCGATCGCCCCTTTCAAATCCAATGGAACTACAAATTTCAGAAAAAATCATTTTATCGTGTTTCTAACTTGGGGTTTGGCGGTGGTTCCGGGACAAATTCTTCGCCAAAATAGCAGGTTGCGGGGGGCGATACCGGACATTCGATGTCGGCAGCCCGATCGACGATCGGATTGTCTGTTAAAATAATCCTGACCAGGGTGGTCATGGGCGCGATCGCCTCAATATTTTCAATCTCGTTCCCGTGAAAATCGACCCAATTCAAACTGGTCATTCCTAAAATTGGAGAAACCCGAGAAATATCGTTATCGCTGATAAACAGTTCGGTTAGTCCCACTAAAGAGGAAAGAGACTCGATATTTTCGATGCGATTGTCGCGCAAATAGAGTTCGTTTAGCAGTGCCATATCACTCAAACCCTCCACTTTTTCAATGCGGTTATCGTCGAGATGCAACTCGTACATCTCACTCATTTCGGATAGGGGATTGAGATTGCGAATGCGATTGTCGTTGAGAGATAGGGTGGTTAAACTGACTAAAGGACGCAAGGGATCGAGGTTGCGAATGCGGTTATCGTTGGCAAAAAAGGTAGTAATTCCCGTTAGCGACGAAATGGGTTCTAGATTGGCAATCCGATTTTGATTGAGAAATAAAACTTGTAAATTCGTCAGCGCTTCGATGCCTTGCAAGCGCCGAATGCGGTTGCGATCGAGGTTTAATTTACGCAACTGCGTCAGGGTTCGTAAGGGGGTTAAGTCCTCAATATCGTTATCGCTGGCAAGTAAGGTTTCTAGTTGATTTAAAGAAGAAATAGGTTCTAAATTGTCAATTTCGTTGAGACTAATATCGAGGCGCGTGAGATGCGTCAGGGAGGAAATGGGCGCTAAGGCTTCAATTTCTCGGGCGCTGAGGTTGAGTTCTTCCGATGCTAAAAGATTGGCTTCGGCGCGATCGCATTCCGTTGTCCGGGCAATTTGAAGTAACTGTTCGACTGTATGGCGAGTGTCTTCGTCGAGGGTATCTCGATTTTCGCACCATTGAGAAAAGCGATCGTATTCCCGAGCCAACGAGGGACGATCGCTGCCAAAAATGGCAACTGTAACAACGGCGATCGCTGCAAGCGTGCGAGACAGTATAGGCATGGGCAAAACCGTGAAGGCGATCGGAAATAAAGAGTCCACTTCATTTCCCGAGTATGCGTTTGCCCTGGTGAATTTTGCCAGGGCGTTGGTGACGACTAATGTTAGCGAGAGTGGGGCTCGCCAAATAATACCATCGAACAAGATAGGGACGAAATCGCTCGCGTCGTCACCGGACTCACGGCTAACCCGCCGGCGGTACGGCGACGCAGCGATCGCAGCATGACCATATCGAACGATCGCGACTTTTTGACGATCGCCCGCACGACACTATCGTAAGCGATCGTGGTAATGGTGGTCGCAATGTTGGTCTGCGTCTCTGCCAAAATATCGGCCAGATCGGACTCGAATTGGGCGACGGTGGCTTTAGGCGTATGGCGATCGCAAACGTGCAAAAACGTCACTTCGGCATTGTTGCTATCGGCAAACAATTGTGCGAATTTCACGACTCGCACCGCCGGAGGCGTTAAGTTTTTCACCGGGACGAGAATGCGGTGAATATCTACCGGATCGTCGAGCAATCGCATCACCGCCACCGGACAGTGAGACGACCAAAACACGCTATCGACCAAGCTACCAAACAATCGCGCCCGCAGTCCAGAGGTTTCGCTCCAGCCCATAATAATTAAACTGGCTTGCTGTTCTTTGGCGGTGCGAGAAATGCCATGGGCAATGTCGTTATCGATGCGCAGAACGGGTTGAAAATCAACATTAAATTCCTTAGCGACGGTGGCAGCGCGATCGAGCGATCGCGATCCTTGGTACATCGCCAAGTCTAACTCCGGTTCGTCCATGTGCACCCGCGCCGGGGCAATGGACAGGGGCACCACCCGCCCCGACTCGCGACGGGCCAGCAGGGCCGCCATTTCCATCAAATAACGCTGCGTCAGGGGGTTGTACAGAGGAACGACCACTGCAAATGGATAGGTGGGTGGGGCTTCCTCTACGAACAGATCCACCTCGTCGCCGGGATCGCGATCGCTCGTTTCGGTGGTGGGGACGGGAATTTTACTCCCGAAGCGGGTGGTCAGCACGGGCCCGGCAATGGAAGTCACCAACATTAACACGATGACTGCGTTGAAAATCGACTCGGACAGCAACCGTTCCCCCGCCGGGTTCACCGCTTGGTAGCCAGCTAAAGCCGCCGCCAATGTCGCCGCCACTTGCGGCAGAGAGAGAGACCACATGGTTAGGCTTTGATTCCAGCTGTAGCGATACAGAAACTTCGGCACTAAAGAAGCCAAAAACTTGCTGGCGATTAATGCTACGACGATCGCCACTGTAATGCCCAGATCGGTTGTCAGAGTCCGCACGAAAGCAGGCACATCTAGCAACAACCCCATGCCAACGAAAAAGAAGGGAATAAACAGGGTACTGCCGACAAATTCGACTTTTTCTTCGACGGGACTGTGACCGACCACATCGTTAACAGCTAACCCGGCTAAAAATGCGCCAACGATTTTATCGACGTTGATGGCTTGCGCCCCAACCGCAGCCAGAAATACGGCTAAGAGTACAAACAAGAATTGATTTCCTTCTTCATCTCCCGTGCGGCGAAAGTAGGCTTTTCCGGCCCAGTCGATCCCGAAGAGCACTACTGCGGTATAAAGTCCTAAAGACACCAGTTGAATGGCTAAACTCGCAGCCGAAAACTCCCCTGCATGAATGGAAACGCAAATCGCCAAAACCAGCAAAGCGGCAATGTCTGTAAAAATGGTAGCGCCGATGGTGACAACAACGGATTGGTCTTTTGCTACGCCCAAACGGTTGACGATCGGATAGCCAAGTAGAGTATGCGAAGCCAGCAGCGATCCGGTCAAAACGGCTCCGTTCCAACCCATTCCCGACAGGCGGCCGACGAGAGTTCCCGCGATCGCAGGAAGTAAAAAGGTTGCCGCACCAAATACTAAAGAGCGATCTTTGGTCTTGCGAAATTCGGCCAGATCGATTTCCAATCCGGCTACAAACATCAGATAAATTTTACCGATATCCGAGAGCAG
Source organism: uncultured cyanobacterium (assembly GCA_937121005.1). Classification (GTDB taxonomy): domain Bacteria; phylum Cyanobacteriota; class Cyanobacteriia; order Cyanobacteriales; family Geitlerinemataceae; genus CAKZKB01. Next base: position 6,319 of record CAKZKB010000737.1, read on the forward strand.
ATCCATCATCTCGGTATCGGCATCGAGCAATCCCAAACCGCTCGATCCGAGGACGACTCCGGCAAACAACAATCCCACCAGTCCGGGCAATTTCAAGCGCTCGAAAATCGGCGGAATAGTGAGGATAACCAGTAATAAAATCGTAAAGGGAACGATGGGGCTATCTGGGAGGGCTTGCCAAATTGCACTCATTGTGGTATATGGAGGCGAGGCGATCGCTATTGATTAGAAACTATTATAAAATAGATTTCCATTGATTTCAATCTATACGTCTAAAAAAGACGATCGGTAAAGATAGGGGGGATGGCGCTAGTGCGATCGGTGTCTGACAACGGTACTTTCAGCATGGCTCTTCTGAGTCTTTAATTGTAGGTTTCTTGTCGATCTCGTATTTCTTTACATTCCTGAAGCCCCACCGCTTGCCCCCTTAACTTTGAACTTTGAAGTTTGAATTTTGAACGATTAAATACCCGCACTGATGCTCGCCCTCAATTTGCCAGTGCGTCCGCTCCACGCGACAATCGGGTAAGATCTGGGCAAACATTTCCAACTCGTGGCCGCAAACGCTCGGGAACGACTCGGCCACATTAGAGATGGCACAATTGTACTCGCAGATCAAATAGCGCAGCCCCGAACCGTTGTCCGGTTCCAATTCGTACCACTGGGCCATGTACCCTTCTTGGCGGCGCAAGTCCACCAACCGCGAGACGCGATCGCCCAGGGAACCCGTACCCACTTGTTCTCGATACGCGATCGCCTTACGCTGCCATTGTTTCTGTAAAATAGATCCCACCTGCTCTCGTCCGACTGTTTCCGTCAGCGTGTCGAGTAGGGAAACCGCAAAATCGTCGTAGCGGTGGGGAAAGCGATCGCGACCTTGGGGCGTGAGTTCGTAAATGTGCTGGGGACGACCCATCCCCTCCTGTACCGATCGATGGGCGATCGCCCCTTCATCCTCCAAATCCTTGAGGTGGCGGCGGATCGCTTGCGGCGAAATCGACAGCGACTCCGCTAGATCCTGCGCCTTGGCCCCACCCTCGGTCAGCAAGTGGTGGAGAATCTCCTCTTTTGTGGAGGCCTGGCCCGTACTCGTACTTCTCATTGTCATCCCCAAGCGACATCGTTACAAAAGTTTACAAAAATCTGCCCTGCGACTTTGACAACACGGACGTTGTTAAAGTAACCTGAATAATAGATAAACAATTTAGCCGTTGTTTTACTCCATTATAGACCTAACCCGCCAATCGACAATATGAGTTCTACCAACGAAACCCAGCAAGCCAGCGCTAAGAACCTAGAACTGATGCGGAAGTTTTCCGAGACCTACGCCAAGCGTACCGGGACGTACTTTTGCGCCGACCCCAGCATCACCGCCGTCGTCATTGAAGGGTTAGCCAAGCACAAAGATGACTACGGGGCCCCCCTGTGTCCCTGTCGCCACTACGACGATAAAGAAGCTGAGGTCAAAGCCTCTTATTGGAACTGCCCCTGCGTACCCATGCAAGAACGCAAAGAATGTCATTGTATGTTGTTTTTAACCGAAGATAACGACTTCGCTGGCGACAAGCAAGACATTAGCATGGACGAAATTCGCTCCACTACGAACCAATACGTTTAATTACGTGAGAAGTCGCTCGATGAGGTTGCGAATACAAACCTCTTCTGTAAGGATTCAGGTATGTTAGGCTAAACGGTTGTAGAAACCCGGTTTCTTGTCCATAGCCAGACTAAATTCGAGTTTTATCCTTTGAGAAACCGGGTTTCTGGCGAGCACCTGAATGCTTACCCTCTTCTTTAATTTTGAATTAGAGCGTAGCGACTGACGCGATCGCTGCCCACTTTCCTACCTAGAACGAACGCCCCTAGAACGCCCATGACTGCTTCTGTAAAAACACTCGTCAACCAACCCTATAAATACGGTTTCGTTACCGATATCGAAGCCGACAGCATTGCTCGCGGTTTGAGCGAAGATGTGGTTCGCCTCATTTCTGCCAAGAAAAACGAACCCCAATTTATGCTCGACTTTCGCTTGCGAGCCTATCGCCAGTGGTTGAACATGACCGAACCCACTTGGCCCCATGTCCACTATCCGCGCATCGACTATCAAGATATCGTTTACTATTCGGCCCCCAAACTCGAACAGAAAAAACAGAGTTTGGATGAAGTCGATCCTAAATTGCTCGACACCTTCGAGAAACTCGGTATCCCCCTCTCCGAGCAAAAACGACTGGCAAATGTCGCCGTCGATGCCATCTTTGATAGCGTCTCCGTCGCCACCACATTTAAAGAAAAACTAGCCGCCGAAGGGGTTGTTTTCTGCTCCATTTCTGAAGCCATTCGCGAACATCCCGAATTGGTGCAAAAATATTTAGGTAGCGTCGTCCCCACTGGCGATAACTACTTCGCTGCACTGAACTCGGCCGTCTTTAGCGATGGGTCTTTTGTTTACATCCCCAAAGGTGTAAAATGCCCGATGGATCTGTCTACCTATTTTCGCATTAACAACGGCGAGTCGGGACAGTTCGAGCGCACTCTAATTGTTGCCGAAGAAAGCAGTTCTGTCACCTACTTAGAAGGTTGCACGGCTCCCATGTTCGACACCAACCAACTCCACGCCGCTGTTGTGGAATTGGTGGCCTTGGATAATGCCGAGATCAAATACTCGACAGTGCAAAACTGGTTTGCTGGCGACGAAAACGGTAAAGGCGGCATTTACAACTTCGTCACCAAGCGGGGACTCTGTAAGGGGGTCAACTCCAAAATCTCTTGGACGCAGGTCGAAACTGGATCGGCCATTACCTGGAAGTATCCCAGTTGCGTTTTAGTGGGGGATAATTCCGTTGGCGAATTTTATTCCGTTGCCCTTACCAACAACCTGCAACAAGCCGATACGGGTACCAAAATGGTGCATATTGGTAAGAATACCAAAAGCACGATTATTTCCAAAGGGATTTCCTCGGGGCGATCGAGTAACAGCTATCGCGGCTTAGTAAAAATGGGCCCGAAAGCCGCAGGCGCACGCAACTATTCTCAGTGCGACTCGATGCTGATCGGCGACAGTTCCCAAGCCAACACCTTCCCCTATATTGACGTACAAAACAGTACGGCAAAAGTGGAACACGAAGCCTCGACTTCTAAAATTGGCGAAGATCAATTGTTCTACTTCAGCCAACGGGGAATTTCTGAAGAAGATGCAGTGTCCATGATTATTAGTGGGTTCTGTAAAGATGTCTTCAACGAACTCCCCATGGAATTTGCAGTGGAAGCCGATCGCCTTCTCAGCCTCAAACTAGAAGGTTCGGTTGGGTAGTTATTTCCTAGTAGCGTCCCTTTTGGACGCTACCCCATTGTAGGGGCAAACGGCGTTTGCCCTCTGCAAATAAGGTTCCTCGACTTGTGCTGAGGAACGAGATTCTAACGAGATCTAAACCTGGACAACACAGTAATGAGCGACGTTATTTTATCAGTGCGGAATTTAACCGCCAACGTGGACGGAACGCAAATCCTCAAAGGCTTCAATTTAGAGATTAAAGCTGGAGAAATTCATGCGATTATGGGGCCAAACGGCTCCGGGAAAAGCACCTTTTCCAAAGTGCTCGCCGGACATCCCGACTACGAGGTGACGGGTGGCGAAGCGACGTTTATGGGGCAAAACCTACTGGAAATGGAAACGGACGATCGCGCTTTGGCGGGGTTGTTTCTCGCATTTCAGTATCCAGTCGAAATTCCCGGCGTGACGAATTTAGACTTTTTGAAAGTGGCGTACAACGCACACCGCAAGCGAAAAGGGTTAGAAGAACTCGATGCCTTTGACTTTGAAGATCTCATCGGCGACAAGCTAGAAGTCGTGAAAATGGACGCAAAGTTTTTGAATCGTAGCGTCAACGAAGGCTTTTCGGGTGGGGAGAAAAAGCGCAACGAAATTTTACAAATGGCCTTACTCGAACCGAAGCTGGCAATTCTCGACGAAACGGATTCCGGTTTGGACATTGACGCGCTCAAAATTGTCGCCAATGGGGTCAACCAATTGGCAAAACCCGATAACGCTACGTTGATGATTACCCACTACCAACGATTGTTAAATTACGTGGTTCCCGATGTGGTTCACGTCATGTACGATGGCCGAATTATCACCAGTGGCGATAAAGATCTGGCTCTAGATTTGGAAAATCGGGGCTATGACGGTGTTATCGAACAATACGCAGCAGTGGGGGTATAATGAGCACGCAAGTTGTAACTAAACCGCAGGTTTCTTATTTGACTCAATTGCTCGATCGCGTTCGGGAAAGTCAGCCGACGATCGACCGTCCTTGGTTGGCGCAATTGCGCGATCGCGCCGAAGCCTGGACGCGAGAACTAGCCATTCCGACGACGCGAGATGAAGACTGGCGGTTTACCGATTTATCGCCATTGTTGGAGTTGGATTTTAAAACCGCAGAGGCGATCGAACTGCCAGAAAATATGGCTTCGGAACTGACACTACCGGAAACGAAAGACACCCGGTTAGTGTTCGTTAACGGGGTCTTTTCTAAGGCGCGATCGTCGGTTAAAGGGTTGCCAGAAGGCGCGATCGTCGGCAATTTAGGAGACCCTCGGCTTGAAGATCTTAAAAGCTATCTCGGACAGCAACCGGGCAGCCAAGAAGTCTTTACGGCCCTGAATACAGCCAGTTTAACAGATGCGGCGATCGTCTGGATTCCGAAAGGAAAAATTGTCGAAACGCCGATCCAGTTGTTGTTTGTTTCGGCTCCACAAGAAACGCCAACCATTTCTCAATCGCGATGCTTAGTTGTCGCCGAAGCCAACAGCAGTGTAACATTCGTACAGCAGTTTGTTTCCACGACGATCGGCTGTCCCGATGCTGGAAATCGTCCCTATTTAACCAACGCCGTCACCGAAATTTTTGTTGGCGACAATGCTGAGGTCAACCACACCTATTTACAGCGAGAAGGTGGCGCAGCCTTTCACATTGCCAAGACTGCGGTTTCTCAAGCCAAAGACAGCCGTTACACTTGCAACGCGATCGGTTTGGGGGCTAAACTGTCTCGCCACAATTTAGAAGTGTTCCAAACCGGAACAGGAACGCAAACCACCCTCGACGGTTTGGCGATGCTTTCGGGAGAACAAACAGCCGATACTCATAGCGCGATCGTCCTCGATCGTCCGCACGGCAGCGCCGATCAACTGCATAAGTGCATTATCGACGGCAAAGCGCACGCAGTTTTTAACGGTCGCATTTTCGTTTCCAAAGCGGCGCAAATGACCAATGCCAACCAACTCAACCAAAACCTTTTACTGTCGCCGAAAGGACGAGTTAATACCAAGCCGCAACTGGAAATTATCGCCGATAACGTCAAATGTTCGCACGGGGCAACTGTCAGCCAATTAGAAGCGGACGAGGTGTTTTACTTGCAAAGTCGCGGGTTAGATAAAACCCAAAGCGAGAACTTGCTTGTCGATGCTTTTGCCTTCGACATTTTGCAACGGTTGCCGATCGCTTCTTTGCGGAAAATGCTGTCGCAGTGCGTTTCTTGTCGCACTTATACGGCTTAAATTGCTGCCAATCCCTCGTTCCTCTGGCTCTGCCGAGGAACGAACTAATCGAGGCTCTGCCTCGTGTACTCTGGAAGGGAATAGATGAGGCATTCGCTAACACGATCGCTCGGTTATAGTCTCCATTCTCTGATGCGAATTAAGGGAATGGGCGAGGCATTCTCCAACGCGATCGCTCGGTTATAGTCTCCATTCTCTGATGCGAATGCCTAGCCCCTACAGGATTTTGATGCTACAATTGTTGCCATGACTCTTTTAAAAGAACGAACTCTTGCCGATCGCGTCCGCGCTGACTTCCCCATTTTGAACCAAGAAGTCAACGACAAACCGTTGGTTTATCTCGACAACGCCGCCACGTCACAAAAGCCGATCGCGGTGTTAAATGCCTTGCGCGACTACTACGAACGAGATAATTCTAACGTTCATCGCGGCGTACATACATTAAGCGCTCGCGCCACCGATGCTTACGAAGCTGCCAGAGATAAAGTGGCGGCATTTGTCAACGCTTCATCGCGCACGGAAATCGTCTTTACTCGCAACGCTAGCGAGGCGATTAACTTGGTGGCGTATGCGTGGGGAACGGCAAATTTAAAACCGGGAGATGAGATAATTCTCTCGGTGATGGAACACCACAGCAATTTGATTCCTTGGCAAATTTTAGCGCAGCGCACGG